>JAHIVC010000025.1 GCA_018816945.1 Bacteroidota bacterium
CATCGCCAACCATCCTTCATTACGGTATAATACCTCCATAGCAGGGGCAGTCGTAAAAGCATCCATAATATAATTACCCACAAATGGATTTGTACTAACACTACCATTATCAGATCTGCGAAAATGGGCGTCACCAAAATTAACTTCCATCACCCCAACTTTTACTGATAGGTTTTTCATTAAATCATCAACAAAGTCAGAATGGAAAAAGGGCATTTCATCCATCAATAAATAGCCACCCTTAACCCAGGACTCTGTATGATGACGAGATGAAAGATAGGTAGTAAGGCTAACTTTTACTCCACGATCTAAATAACCATCAATGGTGAAATTTGCAGTTGGAAGATTTATTCCTTTTCCAAGTTTTATTAATGGGGTAACAGACTCATGGCTTAAAGCCTGATATTGAAGTGCAAAATCAGCTTTCACATTTACCTTTAGTTTATCAAATGCATCACTTTTAATTTTAGTATTTTCAAATTGTTGACTAAAAACGGTAGTTGTAAAAAGCAATACAATAAAAAGCGTATTTATTTTTTTCATAATCATGTATAATTTAGTTGTTTGTCTTAGTTTAATATACTTAGTCAAAGCATCTACTCCTTCATTTTATATAGATGCTAATTAATTGTCTTAAATGTGAATTGGAATTTCAGGTTGACATCATCGCCCGTTTTAACTGCACCGAACATAAAAATTGGCGCACTAATTCCAAAGTCCGACATTTTAAGTGGGACAGTTCCTGAAATATCAAATTGTGATTCACTTAAAATCTTACCGACGAAAGGTATTGTGATTTCTTTTTTCTCACCGGCAAGGGCCAAAACCCCCATAATTTCACCTACAAATTGATCCTCTTTTTGCTCAAATGAAATTATTGATTCGAAAGCGAATTCTACTTTTGGAAACTCATCCGCCTTCAAGGCCTTATGAGCCTTCTTGTCCATCACATTCTTATCACTTAAAATTTTCTCAGCGTCACATTGGAAATGAACATATTTAATCTGTTTATTCTTTAACGCATCGAAATCGATGCTTGCAGTACACACAAAATCATTGGCAATCATCTGCCAGTCGTGCAATGTAGAGTTTCCATCAATAGTTAATTCACTCTTCTTGGGTATGATTTGATACTCCTTTTGTGCATAAGTGTTGTGACACATGAAGAGCAAAATAATCAAAGAAATTAGTTCTGCTTTTTTCATCATTTTAATGAAATTTAATTTTATCCTACTTATCCATCTATATTTATAGGACTAAATTATTTCATTTTATAATACACATAGACAGATAAGGCTTATTTAGAATGATAAAATCACTAATTCATATAAATTCGGTGATAAAAAAAGGATTATTTTTGAAGGATAATGAATTAAAATTGTGACAATTATATTTACATTTCAGTAGCTGTAAACGCTGTTAATAAATTATCGAATAATTTACTTGTATAAATAATAAAAAAAATGCTGCCTTAACAGACAGCATTTTTCAATAAAACTAATAAATGATATTAAACCTCAGGGTAGAATTCTGAACCCTTGTTTTCAGAGTATAACTCCGAGGAATTCAACCAACTTCTTGTCCGCCGAAGCGAACGCGAAGGAGGATTGAAATTTAGCGATCAATCTTAAAAGGTTTATGTGTTGGGAACACATAAGGCTTTTCTTTTATTTGTTTCATAAGTACTTCAACAGCTTTCATAAGCTGGGTATCGTATCCTTTAGCTAAATCCGTAGATTTTTGTTCAATGATAATATCGGGAGTTACTCCTTCATTTTCAACAACCCAATCTCCTTGTTCATTATAAATCCGATAATCGGGTGCAGTCAGACCACTTCCATCCATCAACTCTAAAAACATCGAAACACCAACAAGTCCACCCCATGTTCGGGTACCAATTACAGGGCCCATTTTGTTGAATTGAAACTCGTAAGGCAATTCATCGCCTCCTGAACCGGCATAACGATTCGTTAAACAAGCCATGTGGGCTGTAACAGCCAGTGCAGGAATTTGTTGATCTGCTGAATATCTTCTGGTCCAATATCCATGAGGCTTTTTCAGTAAGCGCTGAAAGAAAATTTCAGGATCAAGCCCTCCCCCATTAAAACGGCCATCGATAATCAAGCCTTCTTTTTTCGTTTGTGAATAAAAATATTTTGGGAAATCAATTGCCGATCCTTCATAAGTATCAGGGAAATAGATGTATCCAATTTTACCTCCGGAGGCCTTATCAACAGCTTTCCGGTTATCTTCCAACCATTCCATATATCGGATACCTGCTTCGCTGCGCTCAGGTACCACCGTGATTGTTCTGGCTCCCTTTTTATCAGGCACATTATTGATCAATAGGTCAATCTGTTTCCCACCTAAGTCAACGAAATAGCTGTAAATATTTTTATCAGTACTCACCTCAATTCCATTAACAGCCAATAAATATTCGCCTTCTTTTACGTTTAATCCGGGCTTGGCAAGTGGTGGGTAAATTTCTCTTGACCAATCCGGTTCAAGGTAAATCTTTTTGAATTGATAATGACCTTTGTCAATCTTCCAATCAACACCTAAAACACCAACATTTACACGACTTGCTTCACGCTCCCTTGGTCCACCATAAACATAGGTATGTGAGGTATTCAATTCACCTATTAATTCTCCAATGATAAATTGAACATCTTGTCGACAAGTTGCCAATTCAATTAATTTACCATATTTCACGCGCATTTGATCCCAATCAATACCATGCATTCCTGCCTCATAATAGAAATCACGTTCCATTCTCCATGCTTCATTAAATACAGCTTTCCACTCTGAGCGCGGGTCAATATTCATTTTTAATTCAGAGAGATTCAAATTATTGCCTTTGCTATTTTTGGCCTTTGAAGAGATGATGCCGATATTCCTTCCTTTACTGTATACAATGCTTGAACCATCAGCGGAGAGTTTATAATTATTGACTCCTTCAATAACGACTTCCTCTTTTGCCGATTCAAAATTATAGGCATAAAGTGTGCGTGGTGGTAAAGCCCGATAATCCATTCGATTGAAATCGCCATCTTCGGCATTTAAATAAAACAAATTTCCGTCATTAACAGTCAAATCACGATAGTTGCCTCTTGCAACAGGCAATGCTTCTATTCTCCCAACTAATCCATCAAAGTCAATTCGGAACGGGGTATTGACTTTTTCAACTTTTTTTACATTCTCTTCATCACTTTTATAAGGTAGAATTGACTTCCCATCAGCTTTCAAACTGAGGGCATAAACTCCTGCAATGTCTTTATAAACCATTTCCCATTCTATATCACAAAATGTAGGGTCGAAACGTCGGTTTGAAATAAATAACAGATATTCACCATCCTTTGTGAACACAGGGTTGAAATCATTGAAAAGCCCATTGCTTACCAAATAATTTTTTTTGTTTTCCAACGAATAAATATAAACCTGATATACAAAACTTGAATTCATATGTGAATAAGCAATGTATTTACTATCGGGTGACCACTGAAAATCATAGATCGGTTTATGATCCAATGAAATATCTACATTTTCGTGTTTTGCCTGAGCTACTTCGGTAATTTTTTTTGTAGCGACATCAATAAAATAACATCTTAAAGTTTGATCGGCAAATGCAATTTTTGTTCCGTCAGGCGACCATCTTAATGTATGTCGGTATCCATTTTTATGAGTTGTTAAACGAGCAGCTTCAGTCTCACCTTTGGCGTCCTGAACATAAATTTCAAACTCACCACTTTCATCGGATATGTAAGCGATTTTTGATCCATCAGGCGACCAGGCAGCATCTTTGTCTCTTGCACCACAATTATTACTGATATTTCTTATGCTTCCATCTTCGGTCGGTACACTAAAAATTTCGCCTCTTGCATTAATAAGTGCTCTTTTTCCGGTTGGTGAAATATCAAATCCTTGAATTATATCACTAACATTTTTAATTAAAGGACGAGTTTCAGGGGCATCAGCAAGAATCTCAATAGGTACCTGGCTTGCTTTGTTAGTTGCTATATCGTATTTCCAAATTTGCCCACCCAATTCATAAACAATGTTCTTATTATCAAATTCAGGTCTTCGAATATCATACTCACTATGTTTGGTAAGTTGCTTGGTTTCACCTGTATTGTTGTCAAATGAATAAAGATTCAACACTCTGTCTTTATCAGATACGTAATAGATTTTATCGCCGATCCACATTGGCATACGATCGGTACCATCGAAATTGGTGATATTTCTTTCTTCGTCTGTTGCAAAATCATAGATATAAACTTCCTGAGCACGGCCACCTTTATAACGTTTCCAGGTTCTGTCTTCACGGCTGGTTTTATTATAAGCGATCTTTGCGCCATCCGAAGAGAAACTTCCTCTTGCGGCATCATACATAATCAACTCTTCAATCCCTGTACCATCGGGTGAAATCAAAAACAACTTGGTGTAACGGCTGGTGCTATTGCGGCCCGAGCTAAAAATAATTTTGTTTTTTGTTGGATGCCAACCGATTACTTCATCTGCCCCGGGATGATAAGTCACCCGACAAATATCCCCACCATTGTTATTCATTACATAAACGTCAGCATTTCCATCAATTTCACCAGTAAATGCAATCATGGATCCATCAGCAGAAAAACGAGGATAACGCTCCTGACCATCATCCAAAGTCAATCGAATAGCAACCCCACCGTTTGCAGGGACGGACCATATATCTTCACCTGAAACAAATACAATTTGATTCCCATGAATATCAGGAAATCGCATTAATTGTGCTGCTCCCATTGCAGTCATGCTTATCATTACAAAGAATAATAAACCCGGAATAAACAATTTAAAAGTTTTCATTTTTTTAAATTTATATTAAACATTATTGAGTTTCAGAAAGGATTAATATTCAAAAGTATTGATATTATTATGTCTTTACAAAAAATATCAATTCAAATTCTTAATTATGGCAACAATTTGTAATAATTCAAAAAATATTTGTAACATTCAACGATCTTGCTCATCCAAGAAATGTACAAAACAGATTGAAAATGCTAAAAAACTTTCTCATCACTGCTTTAGAAACCTCAATAAGCAAAAGGGTTACTTTGTTATACACGAATTAGGCCTGGCCATTGGCCTTACCAGTTTTT
This sequence comes from Bacteroidota bacterium, assembly GCA_018816945.1. NCBI lineage: Bacteria > Pseudomonadati > Bacteroidota > Bacteroidota bacterium. The sequence goes on from JAHIVC010000025.1 coordinate 5,136, forward strand.
TATTCATTTCACTATATGTTTACAATGAACTTACCTATGATCGGATCAATATAAGTCCAATTACTTTTGCATTGGCAACCTTTGTCGCATTACTCATTGGTTGGTTGGCTATTAGTTTTCAGGCCATTAGAGTAGCACTTAAAAACCCAGTAGAAGCTTTGAAGTACGAATAGGCCTATTTCGAGCACAACAAAAGTATCTCGGCTGTATATCCATCTATTTGGAAATTAGTCGGGTACTTTTTATTTCCATTCGTTGAAATAGGATTCATTTTTATGAGATTTGCCCTTTATTTATATTATATTTAACAATCTGAAAATAACTAGCAATTTTTAAAGAATGGAAATAAAGGAATTACTCAGCCAACCTATTATAAGCACTGGTACTGTAAATATTACGATTTATAGCATATTCATAATCTTGATTATCATCATTACAACAGCAATAACGCTACGATTTTTAAGGATGATCTTCAAGCGTTTAATTGCAAAAGAAGTGTTGGATCAAGGTCCAAGTTGGTCCGTATACTTAATCATAAAATATTTTATTTGGGTCATCATTATTATTGTAACCCTTGATACTATTGGCGTTCAAATTTCCATCTTACTCGCCAGTGTTGCTGCCTTATTGGTGGGTGTTGGTATGGGTATTCAACAATTGTTTAATGATCTCGCTTCAGGAATTATTATTTTAATAGAGCGGAATCTCAAAATTGGGGATATCATTCAACTGGACGACGGAACTGTTGGGAGGGTTTTATCTATAAGACTCAGGACTTCCATGATTAAATCGCGTGATGATATCGTGATGATCATCCCTAATTCAAAATTTGTAAATGACAAAATCATTAATTGGAGCCATTTGGACAAAACCACCCGTTTTCATATTAATGTTGGAGTTGCTTATGGCAGTGATGTTTTAAAAGTTAAAAAAGTGCTTTTACAATGCGCTGTGCAAAACAAAGCAGTCACTTCCAAACCAAAACCATTTGTCAGATTTTTGAACTTTGGAGATTCATCCCTGGATTTTCAATTATTTTTTTGGACTGCCCAGGCCTTTGAAGTTGAAAACTTGAAAAGTGATTTACGCTTCGCTATAAACGAAGAATTTATAAATAACGACATCCAAATTCCTTTTCCGCAAAGGGATGTGCATATTAAGCAATAAATGATACTTTGTCGAGGATTTACGATTGATCGTATAATTTAATCCTACTGATCAAAAAATTTAAATAATATTGAATTAAATTCATTTATTAAACGAAAGAAAAAAAATTGTACCACATGAAAAAAACGATAATGAGTATTACACTCATGTTGGCAATCAGCCTAAGTCTCATCAGCCAACAATTACCACTCACAGTAGCCGAAAAATCAGACTATAAAAGCACTTCAACCTATGCCGAAGTCATTGCCTTTATCAAGGATCTTAATGCTTCTCCATCTCAAATGAAAATTGAATACTTTGCCACAACCACTTATGGCAAGGAACTTCCATTACTCATTATTGCTGATCCTATGCCGCAGGGTCCTGCAGATTTAAAAAACGATAATCGGGTAGTTGTTTATATTCAGGCAAACATTCATGCAGGTGAGGTAGAAGGAAAAGAAGGCTCTTTAATGCTTGTTCGCGACTTGCTAAACACGAAATATGCATCCATTTTAAAAGATGTGGTGGTATTAGTCGTTCCAATTCTTAATGCCGATGGTAACGATCAGATAAGCAAAGCAAACCGCACCAATCAAAATGGGCCTGAGAATGGCGTAGGTGTTCGTCATAACGGGCAATACCTCGACATGAACCGAGATGCCATGAAACTTGAAACGCCCGAATTAAATGGTGTAGTTCAAAATATTTTAAACCGATGGGACCCCTCTGTTATGGTTGATTGCCACACAACAAATGGATCTTACTACGAAGAACCGGTGACTTTTGGTTGGGTAATGAGTCCGAATGGCGACTTAAAAATTAGGAATTTTATGAGAGATGTGATGATGCCGGATGTGCAAAATCGATTAAAAAATGATTACAAAACCGATAATTGTTTTTATGGCAATTTTATCGATAATCGAAACCCTGATAAGGGATGGATTTTTGATGCTGCTTCAGCTCGTTACATGACAAACTATATTGGGGTAAGAAGCCGCATGGCGATTTTGAATGAAAACTATGTACACGCCGACTATAAAGCCAGGGTTTTGGGTTCGTATAATTTACTAAAATCAATTTTAGATTATTCTGCAAAAAACAAAACCTTAATTAATAAACAAATTTCGGATGCCGATGAAAGAACCATTGCTAAAGGTAATAATCCTGACAAAGATTCGAAATTTGCTATTGAATATAAACCAACTCCTACACCTAAAGATGTTACAATCAAATCATATACAGTGGAAGAGTATAAGGATGAAAACGGGAGAACAAGATATCGACCTACGGATATCAAAAAAACGGTAACAGTGCCTTATCTTGCAGAATATATTGCCACAAAGGAAGTAAATACTCCTTACGCCTACGTTCTGTTGCATCCTGATGTAAAAGTCCTGAACAATTTGAAAGCTCATGGTATTAAAGTCGAGAAACTAAATAAAACCACTAAACTTGAGGTGGAACGATTTAAAATCAATGAGATCATTGGAGGACCAAATTTGAATCAAGGGCATTATAATACACTGCTTAAGGGTGAATTTGTTACCGATAATTTAGATTTTGAGGCAGGAACCTACATTGTGAGAACAGGTCAAAAACTAGGAAATTTAGTTGCCTATCTTTTAGAACCCGAATCAGATGATGGATTATTGTACTGGAATTACTTTGATAAATACCTGGCACCGCAATGGGGAAGAAATTATTTCCCTTACCCTGTTTTTAAGGTCATGAAAAAAACAGAACTTCCAACAATAAAAATTTGATTGTATTCATTTACACAAAAAAGATGAAAAAAATTTGTGTTTTTTTGGGTTAGAGCTATGGAAACAATAACATATATGTTGAGTCTGTAAAAAAACTTAGCGAAATATTTATCAAGAATAATTTTGTACTAGTTTATGGTGGGGCGAAGGTTGGATTAATGGGCAAATTAGCTGATCTAATCCTTGGTTCAGGGGGAAAGGTTATTGGCATAATTCCTAAATTTTTAATTGATAAAGAAGTTGCACATAATGGATTAACCAAACTTATTGAAGTTGATTCAATGCATGAACGTAAATCATTAATGCAGATGGAATCTGATGCATTTATCGCATTACCAGGAGGATTAGGAACAACAGAAGAGATTTTTGAAATGATCACATGGGGACAATTAAACATACATCAAAAACCTTGTGCTCTTTTAAATATTAATGGGTTTTATGATTTTATGAATGATTATTTAGATAATGCAGTAAATGAAGGGTTCATCGAAAAAGAGTTTAAAAATATGATTATTATTGAACATGACCCAAATAAAATAATTCAAAGATTTTTAAACTATGTTCATCCTAAAATTGACAAGGCAAAAATTGCGCTGACGAAAAATATTGTGATCTAAGATTTTTTTCAAAAGAGAAATCATAATTAAAGGTCAACAAAAACTACAGAACATATTGTATTAAAAATACAAAAATTGAAAGCGATGAGATATATTAACTGATTATTAAGTAGAACTATAATATGAGAAATAAAATGGAAAGACCCATGGTTGGAATCGGAATAATAATTGAAAATACAGAGCATAAAATTCTCATTGGTAAAAGGAAAGGAAGTCATTCTCCTTTTTATTCTATTCCGGGAGGACATATTGAATTAGGGGAAACCTTCGAACAATCTGCCATTAAGGAAGTTTTTGAAGAAACTGGATTGATAGTACAGTCACCTAAAGTAATTGCTGTCACAAATAACTTAAGGACTTATAAAAATGAAAAGAAACATTATATATCAGTTATTCTATATACAAACCGGTTCGAAGGAACAGCAAAAGTGTTAGAAAAAAACAAATGCGAGTTTTGGGAATGGTTTGAACCCACAAAAGTACCTGATCCACATTTTGATGCAAGTGAATTTGCGATTGAATGTTTTATTAAGAACCAGTTTTACATTCCAGATCAACATTAACTCATTAAAACAATATTTAACGATTAACAAATTATTACTAAGCATACATAAAATTTAATGATGATAAAGCTTAATATAAAAATAATTACATCTCTCATACTGGGATTTGTTAGTATTATTGCATACCCACAGTTTATACCTGTTCAGAACCCGATTACTAAAATTGCCATTCTTGGGAGTGGCAACCCCAATCCCGATCCCGATCATTCAGGTTGTTCAGTCGCTATAATCGTTAATGAAAAATCTTATATTATTGATTTCGGGCCGGGACTGGTTCGACAAGCATCAAAATTATCACCCCGTTATGGTGGAACACATACTGCACTGAGTGCTGAGAATTTAAAAATAGCCTTTCTCACCCATCTGCATTCTGATCATACAACAGGCTACCCTGACCTCATTCTTACACCTTGGGTTTTGGGAAGAGATAAACCACTTGAAGTTTATGGTCCGGAAGGTATAAAACATATGACTGAACATATTCTTGAAGCTTACAGAGAAGATATTAGATACAGGCTTTATGGTTTAGAACCGGCAAATAATCAAGGATGGCGTGTAAATACGCACGAAATTGAAGAGGGATTAATTTATACTGATGAATATGTCAAAGTTGAAGCTTTTAAAGTTGAACATGGAAGTTGGCCCAATGCATTTGGGTTCAGGTTTACAACACCTGATAAAGTCATTGTTATTTCAGGCGATGCAATGCCAAGCGAGAAGCTACAGAAATACGCTGAAAATGCTGATATTTTGATCCATGAGGTATATTCCAAATCAGGTTTTGATAAAAAAAACGATTTCTGGAAAGCATATCATTCAAGCAACCATACCAGCACCTTAGAACTTGCCGAATTGGCAAATAAGACAAAACCGGGCATGATTATCCTTTATCACACCTTATATTGGGGTGCAAGTGATCAGGACTTACTGGATGAAATAGCTACTATTTATAAAGGAAAAGTGGTAGTAGGTTTAGATGGACAAGTTTATTAACAAATTGATTCTATCTTAATAACTTCATCCCTGAATTTATAAACATCGCCAACTTTTAAGCCTTCCATAGCTTTATAAATAGGCACATTTGGTGAAATTGCAAAGTAGACATTATTATCCAGTTCAATACGGCCCAGTCCAATAGACACGAAAATCTTTTGTTTTTTAGTGAACACAAGTGCCCCAAACTCAACCTTGTTCAATTCTTGATCTGTAGAAATACGTTCAAGAACATCGGCCTGTTCATTTACTTTGGCCAGTTGTTGTGCAAACATATCCTTTTTACGCAATAATTGCATGCGAAACGAATCGTAACGATCTTTCGGAGCTCCATATTCATTTGCACTTTTTTGAGCATCTTCAATTACTGCTTTAAAATTTTCAACTGTTTCTTCAAGCTGTTTTCTTAAAACCTCTAACAACCTGGATTTCAGTCCAAGACAATTCATTTCATTTAGGTTATATTATTTAAAATCAGGTCAACACATGTTTGCTATAAATATAATTAGTAATTTTGATATCCCAAAATAAAAGACTTAAAATGACTCATAAAAATGATGAACCGGCTTATTCAATGCCTGTAATTGATATGCTAAAAGTAGCTAATGAATATTGCTTATTTATTGAACGGATTGAAAATTTTCCATCAGATGAGTTGTATCCTTTTATTCAAAAACTACTACCCCTATTGTATCTAAAAGGAAGTTTGCTTCCTAATGTGATCATGGATGAACCGGAAGCGAATGAACGATTTTTTACCGCTGAACAGTGGGAAGGCACCTTTGGGGTATTGCGGAACAAATTCAATACTGATGATGAGTTTTGGATTCTTGACTTAGAAGGCCCGGATGAAACAAATCCGATAAAAGCAAGTATTTCTGAACTCTTAACAGACATTTATCAGGATATGAAAGATTTTGTTTTACTTTATCAAAAAGAAGGCAGAACCTCAAAGCAAAATGCAGCTCATGATTGTAAATCATTATTCTTTTCGCATTGGGGAATAAGAGTAATTGACGTTTTAAAAATTATTCATAGCCGAAAAAGCCCGATCTTACCTGCCGATGATTACAATGATTTTATATAAAATATCATATTAATTATTTGATGCTTATTTAGAAAACAATTCCCTCTTTTATATTATTATGTTTACTATTTTTGCGTTTGATTAGAATTGATCTAAATTAGGATTGATTGTTTGAAGGGCTAGCAATGACATTATTTGATTTAACTCAGGGTGATAAAGCATATATTACAAAAGTAAGGGGACGAGGTGCATTCCGTAAGAGAATTATGGAAATGGGCTTTGTTGTTGGTAAAGAGGTAATTGTTGGCAAAAAAGCTCCATTAAAAAATCCGGTTGAGTATACAATAATGGGCTACAATATTTCGCTGAGAAATAGTGAAGCTGCCCTTATAGAAGTTACCACAACAAATAATTCAAACCCCAATGAAAATGGGTTTAATGGGGTTCTATCAGACAATACCTTAAAACATTCAACTCAATTTTTAAGCAAAGTCATCAACATTGCTTTGGTGGGGAACCCCAATTGTGGGAAAACCACTATTTTTAATTTTGCATCTAATTCGCACGAAAAAGTTGGAAATTACGGTGGGGTAACCGTGGATGCAAAAAAAGCCAAATTCAAACACAAAGGCTATACTTTTAATATTATCGATCTTCCCGGAACTTATTCCATCACCAGCTATACCCCTGAAGAATTATATGTTAGAAATCATATTTTTAACGAGCTGCCCGACATTATTGTGAATGTTCTTGATGCCTCAAATCTTGAGCGGAATTTATACCTCACAACACAATTAATCGATCTTGACCTCAAAGTTGTCGCAGCCTTAAATATGTTTGATGAACTTCAAAAAAAAGGGGACAAATTTGACTTTGATTCATTGGGAAAAATGATAGGAATCCCTATTGTTCCTACTGTTGGATCAAAGGGAACAGGTTTCAATGATTTGTTCGATAAGCTTATTCAGGTTTATGAAGATAAAGACGAGAGTGTTCGACATGTTCATATAAATTATGGTGAGGATATTGAAAAATCGATTCAACGAATTCAGGATAAAATTCGCATAGAAGAAAACAAAAAATTGACCAGCATTGTAGCTCCTCGTTTCTCTGCCATCAAACTTTTAGAACACGATAAAGAAGAACAGGATAGAATTAAGGAGAATTGCGTAAATCACAAAGAAATTCTTTCTGTTTCGCAAAAAGAAATTGAACGACTTGAAAATAATTTCAGCGATACAGCTGAAACAATTATTACAGATTATAAATATGGCTTTATTGAAGGTGCCCTAAAAGAAACTTATAAACAAAGCACTCTTGATATACGCCATTTCAGCAGAATGATAGACAATGTCCTAACGAGCAGGATTTTCAGCTATCCAATCTTTGTATTCCTGATGTGGCTCATGTTTCAGTCTACTTTTACGCTTGGTGCATATCCCGTAAAATGGTTGGAAACGCTTGTTGCAAATTTAAGTGAATTCGTTAGTACTATCCTCTTACCAAGTATTTTTACAGATTTGCTGGTTGATGGGATTATCGGAGGTGTTGGCGGCGTGGTTATTTTCCTGCCAAATATCCTGATTTTATTCTTCTTTATTTCAATCATGGAAGATACGGGATATATGGCGCGTATTGCTTTCATTGTTGATAAAATAATGCATAAAATCGGACTTCACGGCAGGTCGTTTATCCCGATGCTTATGGGATTTGGGTGTAATGTTCCAGCCATAATGGCAACCCGGACAATTGGAAGTAAAAATGATCGTCTGGTTACTATGCTTATTAATCCTTTCATGTCGTGCAGTGCACGATTACCCATTTATGTATTAATCATTGGCGCTGTTTTCCCAAATCATCCGGGGTTAATGCTATTTACAATTTATGGAATCGGAATTCTGCTTTCCATTATCATTGCCATCATTTTCAAGAAAACATTATTCAAATCAAAAGAAATGCCTTTTGTAATGGAGTTACCTCCATATCGAATGCCCACTATTAAATCCATTTTGAAACATACCTGGTTCAAAGGATCTCAATATCTAAGAAAAATGGGAGGAATCATTTTAATTGCTTCTATCATTATTTGGTGTTTACAATATTTTCCCAGATTTCACGAAAATGATTTAATTGCTGAGCAGCAAATTTCTCAGAGTATTGAAAAATACCAGCAACAAATTAGTGTAACTGATAATATTCCTGAGCAAATGCGACTCAAAGAATCCCATGAACAATACATTATGTCAATTAAACTAGAAAATGAAAGCTTGCAGCAGGAGAATTCATATATTGGTCGAATAGGTCATTTTATAGAGCCGGCTATGCTTCCCTTAGGTTTTGACTGGAAGATGGGTGTTAGTCTTCTGGCTGGTGTTGCAGGTAAAGAAATTGTGGTGAGTACACTTGGGGTAATCAACCAAACTGATATAAAAGCTGACGGAAGTACAAAAGGTCTTACACAAAAATTACAACAGCAAACCTTCAGCCACTCCAAATATATTGGGCAAAAAGTATTTACACCACTAACAGCATTTGGTTTTCTTATTTTCATTCTGGTTTATTTCCCATGTATTGCTGTCATAGCAACGATAAGAAGAGAGTCTGGTGGCTGGAAATGGGCCCTGTTTATGGCAACCTATACAACATTACTTGCCTATATTCTGGCGCTAGCCATCCATCAGATTGGCATACTGTTTTAAAGCAAATATGCCATTAGATTTGTATGAATCCAAATAATATATACCGGGCAATTCTTTAAATTTCAAAACTCTTAACTGATCATATTTCGCGATCATTAATATTATTTTTCCAAAATTTGGACACTCAATATCAAAATGAGATATTATAATTTATCTTATCACTTTAAACAAATACATATCAGTCTTTTAGCAATATGGCATATTATTAGTCATATATATTATAGTGATAAAAATAAATATTTTGAGAATGTTTAAAATTCTTGTCGTTGAAGACAACTATATAAACCAAATGGTAATAACAGCTTATTTAGCTCAGGATAATATTACCCTACTTATTGCCAACAATGGTATTGAGGCAGTTAATTTTTTTAATGACATGAATTTTGACTGCATACTGATGGATATTGCCATGCCTGAAATGGATGGAATTGAAGCCACAAAAGAAATAAGATTGAAAGAAAGATGGACTCGAAGGCACACACCAATCATTGCAGTAACTGCCAGTGACCCTGAATTTAACCGAGATAGGTTTTTTGCAGCAGGGATGGACGATTATTTAGCGAAGCCGGTTAACGAAAGAACGCTTAAAGAAAAGATTGAAAAATATAGCGAAATAATTTTTTAATCATAAAGACAAACATTTTTTCATAAATTAGCCGAGTGAATTAATACTTATCACGTAAAATGGTCATAAATAAAGAGCAATTCCAGGAAAACTTCAAATTCTTCGACAAAGAAATAATTGTTGAAATCATAGATTTGTTCATCGATGAATTTGATGATAGAATGAAAACTTTAAAGGAAAATATCGATGCTTCCGACAGGGAATCTCTTGTTTTTCATGCACATAGCATAAAAGGTGTAATCTCAAATTTTGTAGCTGAAGAACCACGTGAATTTGCTAAACAACTCGAAGAAAAAGCTAAACTGAGTGACCAATCTGAATTGCTTATAATCTATCATAAATTGTATGCATCTACAGCACAACTTGTTGATGAATTAAAAGCAATCAGAGTGATTTATGAAAGTTAGATGATTACGAATTTTGAATCCCAATTTCCATAATTTTCTTTTCAATTTCTTCTGATAATTCAGGATTATCCTTTAATAAAACTTTAACAGCATCTCTACCTTGCCCGAGTTTGGTTTCGCCATAACTGAACCACGATCCGCTTTTCTTTATAAGATTGGCTTCAACTCCCAAATCAATAATTTCTCCAATTTTTGAAATTCCCTCACCATAAATAATATCGAATTCTGCTTTTTGAAAAGGTGGGGCAATTTTATTTTTCACAACCTTAACTCTTGTTCTATTGCCTTTAACAATTTCACCATCTTTAATTTGGCTTAGCCTTCTAATATCTAATCGAACGGATGCGTAAAATTTCAATGCATTACCTCCAGTTGTGGTTTCAGGGTTGCCAAACATAACCCCAATTTTCTCGCGCAATTGATTGATAAAAATACAACATGCTCCTGTTTTGCTAATGGTAGCGGTTAATTTCCTTAAGGCTTGCGACATCAAACGAGCTTGCAATCCCATTTTTGAATCCCCCATTTCACCTTCAATTTCACTTCTTGGCGTGAGAGCTGCAACAGAGTCAATTACAATAATGTCAATAGCACCTGATCTTATCAGGTTTTCTGTAATTTCCAACGCTTGTTCTCCATTGTCAGGTTGAGATACCAGTAAGTTTTGAATATCAACACCAAGTTTTTGAGCATAAAAACGATCGAAGGCATGCTCCGCATCAATGAATGCTGCAATTCCTCCCTTTTTCTGACATTCAGCAATGGCATGAATGGCCAGGGTTGTTTTACCTGATGATTCCGGACCATAAATTTCAGTAATCCTTCCTTTGGGTAATCCACCAATTCCCAGGGCATAATCTAGTCCAATTGATCCGGTCGAGATAGATTCAATATTATCTATGGGATTATCGCCTAACTTCATAATGGCACCTTTGCCATATGATTTTTCAATATTCCCAAGTGTAATTTCAAGGGCTTTCAGTTTTTCCTTTTTCAATTTATCCATTGCATTCTCGGCTGTGCTCATATCTTTTTATTTTAAATGATTTGACTAGTGTGCTCTTTTGTATTAACCTTAGTAATAATATTTTCTATCATGCCATCTTCCGAAATTATAAAAGTGGTACGGATGATTCCATCATATTCATTCCCCATAAATTTCTTTTTTCCCCAAACTCCGAACTTCATAATGATATCTTTCTTCGTGTCGGCTATCAATGGGAAGGGTAAATTATATTTTTCGGTAAATCGTTGATGTGACTTTTGATCATCTGCACTTATTCCAATTACAACATAACCCTTTTCGATCAGCATCTGATAGTTATCGCTCAAATTACAGGCTTGTGCAGTGCAACCCGGGGTACTATCTTTTGGATAAAAATAGATGATAACTTTCTTACCTTTAAATTCCTTTAGAGATATTATTTTCCCATTAGTTGTTAAGCCACTGAAATCAGGTGATTTTTCTCCTATTTTTAGCATTTATCTTTATTTACAGTAATTACAAATATATTTAATATTAAGCCCAAACAGGGAAATGAATTAGATGTTTTTATTAACAATTAAGCCTTTTTATGGCTATCATAATATTTACAAAACATTGAAATCCCGCATTCGCTGCATTTAGGTTTTCTGGCAACACAAACATATCGACCGTGCAAGATTAACCAATGATGCGCAATTGAAATTTTATCTTCGGGAATGTGCTTTACTAATTGTTTTTCTGTTTCTAATGGCGTTTTTGCCCCAATAGTCAATCCCAATCTGGCCGACACTCTAAACACATGTGTATCAACTGCCATTGCAGGTTTATTGAATGCCACGGCTGCAATCACATTCGCTGTTTTTCGCCCAACACCCGGAAGCTTTTGTAACTCATCAATATCCTCAGGAACAATATTATTAAAATCTTCAACCAGCATTTTTGCCATTCCTACCAGATGCTTCGCTTTGTTGTTTGGATAGGAGCATGATTTTATGAGTTCAAAAACTTCTTCAGGTTTTGATTTTGATAAAGCTATTGCATCCGGATATTGCTGAAAAACCCGGGGTGTAAGCATATTCACTCTTTTATCGGTGCATTGTGCCGATAAAATTACGGACACAAGCAACTGATAAGGATCGGCATAATGCAATTCGGTTTCGGCAACCGGCTGATGAGTTGAAAAATAATTGATAATATGTTTAAATCTTTCGGTCTTTCTCATTGTTGTATCTGATGATTGATTCCTAAATAAACAAAAAGTCCCGATTAAGTGGAATTAATCGGGACCTAAAATACAAATTCAAATGCTAATTTGAAACTAAATATATGTTTCCTGCATTTTGCGTTTTTAGTAGGTTAACGGCTTTTGCATAATTTAAAATATTACGCAATACCCTGTCGCTTGGACCATCATGAATATTATCCGCAGATCGTAGATTAATCTCGCAATCGAAAAATTCTGCAGTAGGTTTTGTATTTGGGGCGTCTAATATTTCGTGATAGAGAGTAAAAGTTTTTTTCATTTAAATTAAATTAGTTACTACTCGCTTTAACGAAATAAGAACGGCCTAATATTTTTTATATTGTATAGATTAAAAAAAAATTACAATGTTAAAATTATGTTCTTATCCTTCACCAACTTTCGAAGGTTAATAAGTGCGTATCTCATTCTTCCCAAAGCAGTGTTTATACTAACATCCGTTTGGTCGGCAATATCTTTAAAACTCATCCCTACATAATGTCTGAGATATAATACTTCTTTTTGTTCAGGAGGAAGATATTCGATTAATGAGCGAACATCATTGTGAATTTGTTCTGTAATTATTTTCTCTTCAACAGAATGATCTTTTGCTGAAATGGTATCAAAAATATTGAAATCCCCAATATTATTATTTTCCATCACGGGAATTCTTTTGGCTTTTCTAAAAAAGTCAATAATCAGATTATGCGCAATTCGCATCACCCATTGTATAAATTTACCTTCTTCTTTATAAGCACCGGCTTTTATTGTATTGATTACCTTAATAAAGGTATCCTGGAAAATATCATCTGCTAATTGACGGTCTTTAACAACCATCAATATATAAGCAAATACACGATTTTTATGACGATTTATCAGTGATTCGAGACAACTAATTTCACCATTTAAATATCTATCAATTAACTCTTTATCGTTAATTACTACGACTTTCATAAAGCCTCCCTCTTAAAATAAATTATTGCTAAAAAAGGGTAGATATTTATTCGATAATTAGTCCTCCATTTTAAGGGCGTATACCTTAAAAACTAAGATATAGCATACGTTTCAAGTTGTTTTAATTCATGCAAATATATGGATTTTATCAAATATTGCAAATATTATTAATAATTTAGCATTTTTTAACATTTACCAAAACTGCGCTCTCAACGAATGAATCTAGATCAATTAAGTTCAAAGGATTTTATCATCATATCTAAAGCCAGAGTTCATAATCTCAAGAATTTGAGCGTGGCTATCCCCAGAAACAATCTCGTAGTAATCACAGGTTTATCCGGTTCCGGAAAATCATCGCTTGCTTTCGACACACTATATGCCGAAGGCCAGAGAAGATATGTTGAAAGCTTAAGTTCCTACGCACGACAATTTCTGGGCCGGATGAGCAAACCAGAAGTTGATTACATCAAAGGAATTTCACCTGCAATTGCCATCGAGCAAAAAGTAAATACCAAAAATCCTCGTTCAACGGTTGGTACCTCGACTGAAATTTATGAATATTTAAAATTACTATTCGCCCGCATTGGTAAAACCTATTCCCCCATATCTAACCAACAAGTGAAACGTCACAAGGTTTCGGATGTTACAGATTTTATATTAAGCCTTGAGGAAGAAACCCGATTGATGATCCTCTCCCCCATTCAATTGGTTAAAGGGAGAAAACTCAATGATCAATTAAAAATATTAATGCAACAAGGTTTTAGCCGAATTGTTATTGATGGCAATACTTTTAAAATTGGTGATTATCTAGACGAAGGTCAGAAACCATCTTCTAAAATATCTATTTTCGTACTTATCGATCGTTTCGTTGTCAAAAAGGATGATGAAGATTTAAAATCCCGCATGGGTGATTCTGTACAGACATCTTTTTATGAAGGTAACGGTAGTTGCATTATCGAATACATTTATAATGAGAAAAGCCATCAGGAATATTTTTCGAATAAATTTGAGTTGGACGATATCACTTTTGAAGAGCCCACCGTAAATTTTTTCACATTCAACAACCCATTTGGTGCATGCAAAACCTGTGAAGGTTTTGGAAGTGTAATCGGAATTGACAAAGATCTTGTGATTCCAAATAAAACGCTTTCGGTATATGATGAAGCAATTGCATGTTGGAAAGGTGAAAAAATGAGCGAGTATAAAGATAAACTCGTATTAAATGCTTACAAATTCGATTTTCCTATTCACAAACCATATCATGAATTAAGCGAAGAGCAAAAAGAACTTCTTTGGACAGGTAACAAATACTTTGAAGGGATCGATGAATTTTTCAGGCAAGTAGAAGAGCAAACTTACAAAGTACAATACAGAGTGATGTTATCCAGATATAGAGGAAAAACAATTTGCCCCGATTGCCTTGGGACACGTTTAAGAGTTGATGCTTCTTACGTTAAAATTGCTAAAAAATCAATTCTTGACTTGGTTCTTACCCCAATTGACAGGCTTTTGACTTTTTTTAAAGAACTGGAATTAGATAAACACGATCAGCAAATTGCCAAACGATTAATTACAGAAATCATAAATCGGCTTCAATTTCTTTCAGATGTTGGTTTGGGTTATCTCACACTGAACCGGAAATCAAATAGTTTGTCGGGTGGCGAATCGCAACGTATAAATCTGGCTACATCGCTCGGAAGCAGCCTGGTTGGCTCAATGTACATCCTCGATGAACCAAGTATTGGACTTCACCCCCGCGATACACAGCGATTGATAGGTGTATTGCTTAAGTTGAGGAATATTGGAAATACGGTTATTGTTGTTGAACATGATGAAGATATCATAAAAGCAGCTGATCAAATTATTGATATCGGACCGGAGGCAGGAATTCACGGAGGCGAACTGGTTTTCCAGGGCCGGTTCTCCGATCTTAAAAATAGCGAAACGCTTACTGCCCAATACATGAACGGTATAAAATCAATTCCCCTTCCAAAGAAAAGAAAATCGTGGAATGACCATATTCTGATTGAAGGTGCTGAAGAAAACAATTTAAAATGTGTCAGTGTTAAAATTCCCTTGAACATCATGACCGTAATTACCGGCGTAAGTGGTTCAGGAAAGACTTCATTGGTAAAAGGAATCCTCTTTCCGGCACTCAAAAAGCGTTACGGGGGCTTCAGTGGAAATACGGGGAAGTATAAATACATTAATGGCAGCATAGAAAAACTGAGCGATATTGAGTTCATCGATCAGAACCCGATCGGGCGATCATCAAGATCCAATCCGGCCACCTATGTCAAAGCCTATGACGAAATAAGAAACTTGTTTGCCGATCAAAAATTATCAAAATCAAGGGGATATAAACCCGGATTCTTCTCATTTAACATACCCGGAGGCAGATGCGAAGTTTGTGAAGGGGATGGAACGGTAAATATCGAGATGCAGTTTATGGCCGACATACAACTTGTGTGTGAAGAATGTCATGGCAGCCGATTTAAAGAAGAAGTGCTGGATATTAAATACAAGGATAAATCGATCTCCGACATTTTGAACATGACCATCAATGAAGCCATTGGTTATTTTGATGGTGGCGATAATATTACCGCTACAGAAAAAAGGATTATTTCAAAATTAATCCCCTTACAGGATGTTGGTTTAGGTTACCTTGGATTGGGCCAACCATCGAGCACCATGAGTGGTGGTGAGGCACAGCGAATCAAACTGGCATATTTCCTTACCAAAGGAATTTCGGAACAACCAACCATGTTTATATTCGATGAACCTACAACCGGGCTTCATTTTCACGACATATCCAATTTGCTTTCTGCTTTTAGGGCATTAATAAGTAAGGGTCATACATTGGTAATCATAGAACATAATTCGGAAATTATTAAATCAGCCGATTGGATTATTGATTTGGGCCCGGAAGGAGGTGATTTGGGAGGAAATATTGTTTTTGAAGGCATTCCGGAAGATTTAATAAAAAATGAAGAATCATATACCGCTAAGTATTTGAAAAGCAAATTTCATTAAACCTTATTAACTATATTAATCCAAAAGATAATTATTATTGATTCATTAAACCTCAAAAAATGGACAGAAAGGAAAGTGTGTTTAAAGTCTTGGCTGAATTAAATATAACCTATGTCCTCACCAATCACCCCCCTGTTCCTACGGTTGAAGAAGCCGCAAAATACTGGGTTGATCTGGATGCTGCCCATTGCAAAAATTTATTCTTTAGAAATCACAAAGGTGATAAACACTATCTTGTTTTGTTAGACTTTCGTCAATCATTATTCATTAAAGATTTGGAACATAGACTAAAACAAGGAAAAATTAGTTTTGCATCTGCCGAAAGAATGGACAAATACCTTGGATTAAAAGCAGGTTCGGTTTCTCCTTTCGGACTAATTCATGATCTTGAAAACCATGTGCATGTATTCATCGATAAAAACTTGGAACATGTCGAAAAGATCAGTTTCCATCCCAATGATAATACCGCAACTTTAGTACTTTCGTTAAAAGATTTTATAAAATTCCTCGAATGGTCGGGGAATAATTACGAATTTATTAACCTTTATGATTAAGATGAATCGAATTCAGAGTTGATGAAATAAGATTTATCCGTTATATAATAATTTAAACTTACCAATGAAAAAAAATATCTTATTCCTTGCATCCATAGCAATTGGTTTTGCATCATGCAATACCAGTCCTAAATTTAACAGTATTGAAGAAAAAGCTGCTTATATTCACAACAAAGTTTTTACAGTTGATTCGCATACTGATACTCCGATGAGCTTTAGCTCTGAAAGCTTTGATTTTAGCAAAGACAATAGTGCCAATCGCAGAAGCAGTGTTGACATCCCACGCATGGAAAAAGGGGGTCTGGATGGCGTATTTCTGGCAGCCTTTATTGGACAAGGCCCTCGAAATCCTGAAGCACATTTAAAAGCCAAAGAAAGGGTTGACAAAATCATTAAATCAATACATACAGAAGCTGAAAAAAATAAAGATAAAGCTGGTATTGCCTTAAACTCCAAGCAAGCATATAAACTTGAAAAAGAAGGTAAGCGGGCATTGTTTATTGGAATTGAAAATGGATATCCTTTAGGTAACGATATTGCATTGGTCAAAATTTATCATGATATGGGTGCAAGATATATCACCTTAGTTCACACAAAAAACAATGACATATGCGATTCATCAGGAGATACAACCGAGTATCACGGCTTATCAGCCTTTGGTGAAGAAGTGGTAAAAGAAATGAACCGAACAGGCGTCATGATTGATATTTCACATGCCTCAGA
This sequence comes from Bacteroidota bacterium, assembly GCA_018816945.1. NCBI lineage: Bacteria > Pseudomonadati > Bacteroidota > Bacteroidota bacterium. Next base: position 22,468 of record JAHIVC010000025.1, read on the forward strand.
TGAGAGTTTTTATGATGTGATTGCCTTAACAAAGGCGCCTATTATCGCTTCTCATTCATGTGCCCGTGCCTTATGTGAGAACGATAGAAATATGACCGATGACATGTTGAAAAAGCTTGCAGAAAATGGCGGTGTAATTCAAATGTGTATCTTAAGCGCTTATATAAAGACGCCTGAACCGCAACCCGCAAGAGACAGTGCTAGATCAGCCATGCGTGAAAAATTTAAAAATTATGAAGACCTTGACGAAGCTCAAAAGGCTGAACGAAGAAAAGAATGGTATGCGATAGATAGCATTTATCCTGAAAAATTAGCATATGTATCTGATGTTGTGGATCATATCGACCATGTTGTTGCAATCGCCGGTATTGACCACGTAGGCATCGGGACTGATTTTGACGGCGGTGGCGGTATAACCGACTGCATTGATGTCAGTCAAATGGGCAATATTACCCTTGAGTTGGTGAAACGTGGTTATACAGAAAATGACATCCGTAAGATTTGGGGAGCCAATCTAATGCGTGTACTAGAAAAAGTTGAAAGACTGGCCGAAAAATAGATTTATTTCTGAAACAAAATTTATGTACTCGGGGCAATATTTTGCTCCGGGTTTTTTTATAAAAAAGAAAGTTTGTATTTGATTAATTTGTTTAAATTTATTCGATCATATTATAAACACATTAACATAGCTAATTCCAACTCAAAAATATGAAGAAGAAGAGAATTAAAGGAATCCCAAAATATCATGGATTTAGGATTTATTTCTTTTCCACCTTATTATATTTCATCCTTGTGATGCCGATTGTTGGAGTTTTATCTTTAAAATATAGCCCTGAATGGTTTCCTAATTCCGATTTTATAAGAACAGGATCTGGAGTTACAATTAATGTAGACTCCACGAATAAGCATACTGGTAAAATAAAAAATGACTCTTCTGATAAGAGAGCTATCGATACTTCAGCCCCTGATTTATATTATAGAAGCGCAGAATTTAACAATATTGAAAATTCAATTGATTCTATATTTAATAAACAAGTTTCAAGATCAGTACCAGAAATTAATAACAATAACAGGAATGAACCAACTGGCGACAATAGATTTATGGCCACTCTCAGTGTGTTATTAAAGCTACTGTTATTAAGCTTTCTGGCAGGACTGGCTTATAATCTGCCTTTCAAAATATTTTTCAAGAAAAAGAGGAAAGGCAAACCAATTCAAGACAAACTTTTCCAATATTGTAAAAAGTTTTTAATAAAATCGCCGACAATAAATAGCCTTATTCTATTAATCCCTTATGCAATTAGCCTAGTATATACTGTCTATACCTTACTTTTTGCTAAAAACATAGATCAAATAACCGCTAGATTCTATATCCAGTATTTTTTCATCTCGCTGATTGCAACCATATTAACCATTATATTTGTATATTATTGGCAAAAACACAGAGTCCAGATTAAGTACATAGAACATGTTTTTACCGGAGAAGAATTACGTAAACGCATTTTTAACATTAGGATTGGTAGAATAAGAAATCGATTATGGGTCTCCAGTGGAATGACCACTTTGTTGCCTTTAATCATCGTTATATTCTATTTATTCTTGAGTATTACTTCGTTAAAAGATATAGAAGTATTAGAATTCACTGACGCGCAATTAAAAATTCTATTTGGTAACTACATGAACTTTTTTAGTGGGTCCAGTTTTGAGGAAATAAAAGGTTTATTTTATATCAATGCATTCGATAGTGCCCTTTTATTTGGAGGCATATTTACGGGTATTTTCACCTCTTTTATTTACATTTTTCTTTTCATACGGTGGACCACCGAAGGCATTGTAGGTCCTGTAAGAGAACTTTTAGCCAATATGCAATTAACCGGACAGGGCGAACTTGATCAATTCAGTATTGTTCGAACCAATGATGAAATTGGGGAGCTTACGGAAGGCTTTAATGAGATGTCGCAGAAATTACAAGATTATTTCGAAAGTATTTCACGCATCAATAAAGCAAATTCTCGATTTGTACCAAGACAGTTTATCGAGTTTTTAGGTAAAAATAGTATTGCCGATGTTCAGCTCGGTGATCAGGTGCAAAAAGAAATGACCATATTATTTTCTGATATCCGCGATTTTACAACAATTTCGGAAGTGATGACCCCAAAAGAAAATTTCGATTTTCTGAACAACTACCTGGGTTATATGGAACCCGTAATCAGAAACAATCATGGGTTCATCGATAAATTCATGGGTGATTCCATCATGGCCATTTTTAGTGAGAGCCCCGAAGATGCGATCAATGCAGCTATTGAAATGCGCATAAAACTTCAGGAGTTCAATCAGGTTATGGGGCAATTTGGAAAGCCCCCGATTGATAGTGGGATAGGAATACATACAGGGATGCTAATGCTCGGTATTGTTGGTGGTGAAGGCCGAATGGATGGAACAGTTATTTCGGACGCGGTAAATCTAGCATCACGCATTGAGGGATTAACAAAAATATATGGTGGATCCATTATTATTTCTGAGGACACACTGATTAAACTCAACGATCCTAGCCATTATAACTTCAGGTTTATTGATATTGTAAAAGTAAAGGGGAAAAGGGAAGCGGTTTATGTTTTTGAAATCATCGACGGCGAATCTTCATCCATTAAAGCCTTGAAAATTGAAACCAAAGAAAAATTTGGAAAAGCTTTGCAGCATTATAAAAATAAAAATCTTGAAGAGGCATTAAAACTTTTTAAAGAGGTTTGTCAAAAAAACAAATTTGATAAGGCATCAGGACTATACACTGCAAGATGTCAACGCTTTATCAGAGATGGAATTCCAAAAGACTGGGATGGGATTGAAGTGATAACGGAAAAATAGTATGATTTTTAATGAAAGATTATGGACTTTACTGGAGCAAAGGAATATATTTTAGAAAGGATTAAACAGGAACTGGATCCTCGACTTGAATATCACACCATAGAGCATACATTAGATGTGTTGAATGCAGCCATTATTATCGCCGAAAAAGAAGGAATCGGGAAATACGAGCTTGAATTAATAAAAACAGGTGCACTTTTTCATGATTCGGGGATTATTAAAACATATATCGGACACGAATATGCATCCGTGCAAATTGTACGTGAGGTGTTGCCTAAATTTGATTATACAAAAGAAGAAATTGACAGGATAGCGAATATGATCCTGGCTACACAATTACCACAAGATGCCTCATCTTTTTTAGATCAGATATTATGTGATGCGGACTTGGATTATTTAGGTCGGGATGATTTTTTTATGGTTTCACTTCGCCTGTTTCATGAATGGAACGTATTGGGCATAAAGAATCTTTCTTTGAAAGAGTGGTATAATTTACAAGTTGAGTTCCTGAGTTCTCATAAATATTTCACTAAATGCGCCATTAAAACGAGACGAAAAAAGAAACTGGAAAACCTTAAACAAATCAAAGAATTATTATCAATATAAAATGCTTTTTATATTTAAAGACTTTTTACAAAATATTTCTATATTTGTGCTACAAAAATATTTAACGCAAAATTTTGGTCATACATGGAAACAAAAATGAACATTTTATTAGTCCCAACCGACTTTTCTGAAGTTGGAAATAATGCCATTGACATGGCTGCTAAATCAGCAAAATTACTAAAATACAAATTATGCTTACTTCATGTTATCGAGAGCGATGACGCATCTGTAGCTACAAAACTTGATCATCTTGCAAATGAAGTGAAAAACAAATTTGGTATTGAAGTTGAAACCATGATCCGCAAAGGCAGCATCTTCACTACGATTGGTCAAACTGCAAAAGATATTGGTGCTAAATTACTTTTCATGGGCACACATGGAAAAGTTGGTTTACAAAAGGTAACCGGAAGCTTTGCAATTAAAGTTGTTACAAGTTCTGAAACACCAGTAATTGTAGTTCAAAAACGTCCTTTTGAAAAAACATTTAAAGATATCGTACTTCCAATAACCACTGATTACGGCCCATGGGAAAAAACCAAATGGTCGGAATATATTGCTAAAGAATTTAATGCAAAAATTCATATTCATCACTTAAATACAGAAAGTATCGCTAAAGCAGTTGAAACGATTACTGCACATTTTAAGGAAAATAAAGTTGCTTTTACTGTGAAAGTTGCGGAAAAATCAGGTAATTTCGAGAAACAAGTTGTTGATTATGCAACGAGTATCAACTCAGAGCTTATCATGATCATGACCAATCCTTCTAAAGGTTTAACTAACTTCATTTTGGGAAGCTATGACGAAGACATTCTCTTTAATACTCCTCAAATTCCGGTAATGTGTATCAACCCGCGTGATTTAAATTGGAAGAAAATCGTTTCCAGATAATCAGCTCAAAATAATTGAAAAGCCTCGAAATTTCGGGGCTTTTTTTATATTATATTTGTAAGAATAAGACTAAAAAATGACCAAAGAAGAAGCCCGGCAGAAAATTGAGAAACTATCGGTTGAAATAAATAACCACAATCATCGGTACTATGATTTATCACAACCTATTATTGCCGATTACGATTTTGATATGCTGCTGGAAGAGTTAATCAAACTCGAAACTTCTTTTCCTGAATTAAAAAAACCGGATTCACCAACACAACGGGTAGGTGGCGAAATAACCAAAGAATTTCGCCAGGTTGCTCACAAATACCCCATGCTTTCACTCGGGAATACATACTCTGAAGGCGAAATTCTGGAATTTGATCAACGTGTAAGAAAATCGCTTACAGAAGATTTTGAATACGTTTGCGACCTCAAATTTGATGGAGTTGCCATTGGCTTAACCTATGTTGATGGCATCCTGACTCAAGCTATTACCAGAGGCGATGGAAGCAAAGGCGATGATGTTACAGCCAATGTAAAAACCATCCGGTCAATTCCATTAAAACTGCAAGGGAATTACCCTGCCGAATTTGAAATCAGAGGTGAAATTTTTTACCCGCACGATGGATTTAAAAAACTGAATGAAGATCGGATCGAAATTGGTGAAAGCCCTTTTGCCAACCCCCGCAATGCTGCTTCAGGTACCTTAAAAATGCAGGATTCATCGGAAGTGGCAAAACGCCCATTGGAATGTTTCCTTTATTTAATGTATGGCGAAGAACTGCCTTATATCAACCATTACGACAATTTACAAGAAGCGAAAAAATGGGGATTTAGCATCTCAAATAACTTTGCCATTTGCCATAATACCGATGAAATATTCGAATTTATTGATGATTGGAATGAAGCCCGAAAAACCTTGCCCTATGATATTGATGGCGTTGTAATTAAAATTAATTCGTTACAACAGCAAAAGCAATTGGGATTTACGGCAAAATCGCCACGCTGGTCCATTGCGTATAAATTTAAAACAGAACGTGCACTAACTGAACTTTTATCAATCGATTATCAAGTGGGCAGAACAGGATCAATAACACCTGTAGCAAATTTACGCCCGGTTTTTTTACTCGGTACCATTATCAAAAGAGCATCTTTGCATAATGCAGATATTATTGAACAACTTGATGTAAGAATTGGCGACCAGGTTTATATTGAAAAAGGGGGCGAAATTATCCCTAAAATCGTGAGCGTAAATTTATCAAACAGAAAAGCCGATGCTAAACCGGTTACTTATATCACATACTGTCCTGAATGTAGAACAGAATTATACAGAAACGAAGGCGAATCAAACCATTACTGCCCAAATTATACCCAATGTCCACCTCAAATAAAAGGCAAACTTGAACATTTTATCAGCCGTAAGGCGATGAATATTGATAGTTTAGGCGAAGGCAAAATTGAAATTTTATATGATAATGAACTGGTTCATGATTTGAGCGATCTTTACAAATTAACTTATGAAAGCATCCTTGGTTTAGAGAAAATATTTCCTTCATCTGAAGGGAAGAAAGAACGCAAAATCAGCTTCAAAGATAAAACAGCGAAAAATATCATCAAAGGATTAGAGAAATCGAAGGAAGCTCCATTTGAAAAAGTATTATTCGCACTTGGGATCAGATATGTAGGTGAAACCGTTGCCAGAAATCTGGCAAACCATTTCCAAACAATAGATGCACTTATGTTAGCTGATTATGACACACTTATTTCTGTTGAAGATATCGGCGAAAGAATTGCAAAATCCATTATTGAATATTTTTCGATAGAAGCAAATATAAATTTGATAAAAAGGCTAAAAGAACATCATCTGAACTTTAGCTTATCCAATCAAAGTCAATTACTTTCAAATTTGTTGGAAGGAAAAACTTTTGTAGTTAGTGGTGTGTTTGAAAACTACAGCCGGGATTATTTAAAAGAACTTATTCAATTACATGGTGGCCAAAATACGGGTTCAATATCTGCAAAAACTGCTTATATTTTGGCTGGTGAAAATATGGGACCGGCTAAGCTTTCCAAGGCAAATAAGTTAGGCATTCCAATAATTGGTATCAACGAATTTGAGGCTATGATTCATAAAAAAAGCCCCGACTAACGGAGCTTTTAATCAATATAAATTTTTTAACTTAGTACCTTCTAATACTTGAAGCACCTGATGAATCAAGGCTTACCGAAGGTTTTCCTTTGTACCTCACTGTGGATGCACCGGAAGCATCCACGCTTAACTCTTCGGTAGCAAATACTTTTATGGTACTTGCACCTGAAGCATCAATTGAACATTCTTTTACTTCAAAATCCTGAGCATATAGCTTTGTTGCACCGGATACATCTACTGTTAATTTATCTGCACTTCCTGTAAATTCAATATCAGAAGCTCCGCTTAAATCTAAATATACCTTATCAGCAGTGAAGTTCATATTTATTTCAGATGCACCACTAACTCCAATTTCAAGATCATTAAATTTGTAAGTACCCTCTCCTCTTATATTACAGGCGCCGCTTAACTCAATCTTATCTATCATTTTAAAACTTATGTATGCCTTCATTGTTTTTACATTTCGAATATTACTTTTGACATAAATTTTCAAAGTTCCACCTCTAACCTCAGTAATAATGTATTCCATGATATTCTCATCGGCCTCAATTACCAACGATTCGCTGTTACCCTGTGTCAGATATATTTCGAAAGCACTGCTTACATCAATTGCGCTAAAAGAAGATATATTGCGGGTCTCTTTTTCAACGTTACCGTTTCCTCTAATATACTTTTCAGCAAATGTTGAGTTCGGTATTACAGCTATCAATCCGGTCATTAGAATGGCTAATCCAATTTTTTTAATTGTTTTCATTTTTGATTTATTTTAATTTATAATTAGTTTATTTCGATTGCTCCAAATTGTGATTCAATTTTTATTAATGCCTTGCTTCCTTTATCACCAGCACTTCCATAATATTTATAAGAGTTAAAGCTGACTTTTTCCTTTGACGGTTTAAAGTTCGAGGGCAGATATACGCTTGCGAATTGGGCACTTATATCATATGAAAAACTAGCTCCATTATCCAATCCTATGCTTATGGATGAATGTTGCCCATTGATATCAACTTCTGTAAAGCCTCTAGATATATGGTCGATGCTCAACTTGCCTAATTTACATTCGGCCAATATCGACTCCTTCAAATAATTAATACTTGTGCCTGTTCCATTTAGTTTACAGTCAATCACACCCACTTCATCTATTTCAAGGCTTCCAAAATTTGCGTCTATGAAAAGCTTGCCGATTTTTTCAAATTCCATTTCAGTAAACTGAGCATCAACCTTTAATCGTTCTGCTTTTTCGATATTAAAATCCGAATGACTAATATCGATCACAGCTTCTTTTACAATCCCAAGTTCCAAAGCACCGTGCTGCACTATAATCTCATTATCTGCATTCTGTAATTCAGAAGCATGCAAAGTGCCAAATGACTGTTTTAAGTATGTTTTACCTTTAACAATACCAATATAAGTATTCCCAAATTTGTTTGAAAAATCAAGATTTAATGATTCGGGCAAATAAACATTCACTAAGATATTGAACTTGGCATCGCGCGAATTTATATTACCGACCTTTGTTTGCTCAACTACTTTATATTTATCACCGGTAATTTCAATACTTATCTTATCAAAGATACGGCCTGCACTCTTTTCATCATCAGCGGTAACTTCAACCAATACTTCAATACTTACCTTGTTCTCGTCCCAAGTAAAACATTGAATATCGCCAAAAGTATTACTAATCTTTACCGTTGCGTCCCTATTTACTTCAAACTCTTTCTTAAAGGTAGAAGTAAACTTTTCTTTTGCCTGTAGCGAAACACTTACAAGTAAAAAGAAAACTATACTGATTAAATTAATCCTTTTCATTTTTCCTATCTTTTATAAAACTCCTAATTTCTTTTCCTGAACTTCATTCATATTATCAATTACCTTATCCAAAACTGAAGTTAAGAATCGGTAATTTCTTACAATAGCTCCAAGAACCCTTTCATCTTTATTACTTTCAATGTATTCTTGTTCGAGCTTTTTTGTTTCCATCGCAATGGCATTCGCATTATATAATGCATTTTCTTTTAGCTTTTCACTTTCGGCATCAGCTTTACTCAATTCATCAATTTTTGCAAGTTTTTGTTCGTTCATTGTTGAGTAATAGTCTACTGCCTCCAATAATTCAGGTGATGCTTCGGTTGCAAATAAATTTTTTGATCCATTATTATAGATAAAAAGCATAAATGTAACTGCGAGTAAAATAATAACCGATGCAGCTATTTTCATTGTGCCCACATATAATCTCCTGTACGATCGTTTAACTTCAGGCTGAATTTTCTGTAGTTTTTCCTGAAATCTTTTGAAATGACCTTCTTCGGGTTCATTCACATCAAAGAGTTCTTTATTTTTCGTTATTCTTTGTTCTAATATTGACATAAATTCACCTCCTTTAATTTAAGTTGATGCTGTCGGATAACTGGTATTGCTTGATATTTGCCAGTAATTTCTTTCTGGCCCTGGAATACTTGGTTCTGACTGCATTGTAATTAATCCCAAGTATTTCCGATATTTCCTGATGATCATAGCCTTCGAGCAGGTACAAAGAAAGGATGATGCGGTACGAATCGTTCAATTGCTCTATTCCTTTTCTGATGGCTTCAATTTTCATTGAAAGCACTTCAAAATAATCTTCTTCATCCCTTTCAATTAGTTCATTTTCTAAATCATCAATCGAAATATCATGTTTCATTTTTTTTAATCGATCAAGCGATTTATTGATTACAATGCGCTTTAACCATGCGCCAAATGCTGCACTTCCATCATATTGGTAAATCTTTTGGAAGGCATCTAAAAAAGCCTCTTGCATCACATCTTCTGCTTCCATTTGATCGTTTAATATTCTATATGAAGTGTTATACATCGCTTTATAATACAAATTATAGATTTTGAATTGAGCCTTCTGGTCGCCGGCAAAACAAGCAGTGATAAGCTCATTATGAATATTATTGACTTTTTTGCTCAATTCGGTTCTATTTTTATCTAAAGACATCGTTTTTTTTTTACTGTTACACTTTTTTGAAAAAAAAATGAACAAGCTTGAGTAAAGTTAATTTAATTAGTCAATTCAAAATAGTGCTATTTGAATATAAGCAGAGTAAAGTTTTTATAGCAAAACTGAATTCCGGTTTCATCTGTTTATTTTTATTTCTAAACGGTCAGATGCCTGCCTGTCGGCAGACAGGGAACTAACCATGATAAAATGATCATTCTCGTGTGTGTTAAAATCATGATTATTTTATCATGGACGTTTCATTTTATGAATAATGCTTGTTGGATTCAATACGTTCAAGTCTTTACCTCCTGAAAAAATATGACAAAAATGAAATAAAATTTAAATACTTTTGCCCAATGCATCTTAACTATAAAATCTAAAAATGGCACTCATTCACTCATGCGAAAAAAATGGTAATACCTTATTTAAATACTGTGGTCAGATACCGGTATTATTATTCCTATTTGCTGTCCCTATTATTCATTTTACCGATTACGGTTTTTTAACTGTTCAACAATATAAAATATTCACTTATACAGCCATTGGAATTAGTGTTTTTGGATTTCTAATCAGGGCTTATGCAATCGGTGCGACACCAAAAGGTACTTCAGGTCGAGATACAAGGGAGCAGATTGCCGAAACTTTAAATATAACAGGTTGTTTTGCATTAATCCTATGCTCACTTAAGCATAATACTAATTTCTTGAACGAAGAAGGGCGATCATAAATTATCAGGTTTGGAAAAAGGAAAATACACCGTACATCTGCTTGCCGTAATCTCAATGCTCCTGTGGGGTCTGTCCTATATTTGGACCAAAATTGTATTCAAATATTATGAACCACTAACTACCATATTCCTTCGATTAGTTATTTCTTCCATCATACTTTTATTTTTCATTCATCTGTTTCGAAGGCCTCGTAAAATAAAAAAAGAGCATTATAGGCACTTTGCAATCTCTGCTTTATTCAACCCTTTTTTATATTTTTTAGGAGAGAGTTTTGGTTTGAGTTTGGTTTCGTCAACCATGAGTGCAGTAATCATTTCAACTATACCTCTCTTTACTCCTGTTGTAGCATATTTTAGTTTAAAAGAGCGGCTTTCCATAATTAACCTTATTGGGATTTTGATTTCTTTTGCAGGCATTATGGTGATGCTTTTCGATAATGAACTGCATATTAGTGAAAGTCCTTTAGGCCTCCTCTTTCTATTTGGTGCGGTTATCGCTGCGCTTATCTACGGGATTCTGCTTAAAAAACTTACGGCATCTTATTCGTCGCTGACGATTATTACTTATCAAAATGCCATTGGTGCATTTTATTTTTTACCGCTATTTTTATTTTTCGAATTTGATCAATTTATTCAAATACGCCCTAATACTGAACTAATCACCACCTTATTATTACTCGCCATATTTGCGTCAAGTGCAGCGTATATTTTATATACTTCGGTTGTGCGTAAAATCGGGATAAGTAAGGGAAATATCTATACAAATTTAATACCCGGCTTTACAGCACTATTTTCATATTTTATTTTGGCCGAAGAATTCCCTTTTTCAAAAATAATCGGGATGATAATTGTAATTTTAGGGGTGATACTTTCACAAACTAACAGATTGACTTACAAAAAAAATATCGAATGAACATCATCGTACTAGGAGCTGGTTTAGTTGGAGCACCCATGGCCATTGATCTGGCAAAAGATCCACAATTTAAAATTACGGTTGCAGATATTTCGGAAACCAATTTATTCAAACTAGCATTGGTCGAAAATATTAAAACAATTCAAACCGATCTTTCTGATAAGGACCGGCTTAAAAAGCTATTATCTTCATTCGATATGGTGCTTAGTGCCGTACCCGGATTTATGGGTTATGAAACGTTAAAAACCGTTATTGAAGCAGGCAAGAATGTGATTGACATTGCATTTTTCCCGGAAGATCTCTTCACCCTTGATGAATTAGCTATCGAAAAAGGAGTAATCGCCATTTCGGATATTGGTGTAGCACCCGGAATGAGTAATGTTTTAATCGGGCATGTTGATCATTTATTGGACAGTACACTTAAAGCCATTACTTATGTTGGAGGATTGCCTGTAATTCGTGAATGGCCCTACGAGTACAAAGCCGGATTTTCACCTATCGATGTAATTGAAGAATATACGCGCCCTGCACGATATATTGAAAATGGAAAAGAAGTGATAAAACCGGCACTTTCCGATCCCGAATTAATAAACTTTAAAGGAGTAGGTACTTTGGAAGCATTTAATAGTGATGGTCTGCGAAGTCTGGCAAACACCATTGATGCACCATATATGATTGAAAAAACGCTGCGTTATCCCGGACACATCGAAAAAATGGCAATGCTTCGTGATACCGGTTTTTTCAATAAAGAAGAAATTGAAGTGAATGGGGTATTGATCAGTCCGCTTGATTTGACGACAAAACTTTTGTTTCCTAAATGGGAATTAAAAGACGGTGAAGAAGATTTAACTATTATGCAAGTAATTATTGAAGGAATAAAGGATAGCAAAAAATTAAGGTATACTTACGATTTACTTGATTATTACGATCCGGAAACCAAAACCCATTCCATGGCACGTACGACAGGTTATACAGCTACCATGGCTGTCAGGATGATCGCCAGTGGCCATTATACCAAAAAAGGGGTGTCCGCACCCGAATTTATCGGACAGCATAAAGAATGTGTAAATTTTCTGTTGGAAGGCTTGGCAGAGCGCGGAGTGATCTATAAAGAAACAATCGTTGAACTTTAAATAAAAAATATCAAAAAAGGAGTTTGTAAGAGTTAATATTTTTCTATTTTTGCAAACTCAAATAATGGCGGGGTAGCTCAGTTGGTTAGAGCGTCGGATTCATAACCCGGAGGTCTCGAGTTCAATTCTCGATCCCGCTACAACAAAAACCCTTACACGTAAGTGTAGGGGTTTTTTATTTTAAGTAGTTCAAACTTGCTTGATAACGATCTTAAAATAAAAAGAACCTATTACGAAGTAATAAGGGGTTTTGGGTTAGCCTTCCCCCAACGCAGAATCAGCAAAACCAATTCTTTCAGGTTTGCAGGTTTGCAGATTAATAAAATGTTTTAAATATGAAATAGTTAAGAAACGAAATAAGAATTTACAATAAATTTATTTTTATGTATTGCAATAGAATTAAGATTCTTATTTAAAATATGATAACTAAGCTTTATTCAACCTTAAATGAAGTTTTACCATAACACTTACTTCCATCATTTGTATAGCCTTTAATAATCACTTCATATTCTGAGCAGTGATCAGAAGTGTAAAAAGATACGGATGCCTTATTATCTGTCAACCTTAAGTTTGGATTCCAATAAAGTAAGTTTCTAAAATCGGCCAATCGACTTGATTTTTTTTCCGCTGTATCATACACGGGCGGGTCAAATCCATAAGAAGGAGAAATTGCTTGGTATTCGAGAAATGATGATTCTTCGGGTAATTTAACTCCACCAAAATTATCGCTGTTTGTTGATAGCACAACAACCCCGTTTATAATGTGCCCACCTATCATACGAGTTCCTAGGTGCAAATCAATTTTTTCGACCTTAGCTAGGGGAATATCTAATAGGTTATTTACATTAAAAATAGGAATGTTATCAACCATAATCAATGGATCGTCAATAAAAAGATCTTGTCCATCATCGAAAAGGGATAAAGAATATTGGTCTTTCTTTTTTCGTACCACAAGATCAGGAATAATTTCTCTTAAAAACATTTCTAATGTTGCTGTTTTTACGTAGTCGTCAATAGCTACTGATACTTGAGGAATCCAAAAATTAAATGGAAAAGTGATCTCTGGCGGATGTATTGTGCCCCTTTTTATTCTGAAGATTTTTTCTGCTTGCATATTAACATACATTTCTTCCAAAAATTCGTATTGAGAAGCATCTATTGAAAGAGGAACATTATTTATAGCAGGAAATTCAGATAAAAATTCATCATTTATTTGGAATTCTACTTCACTACCCAAATTAGAATTTGAGCATAGAAAAATATTTTGATGATCGACTAGATTATTCAGCGAGAATACAAACGCTCCATTCTGTTGTGACCTATAGATATGAAGTTGGTTGGGAGCAAATGTAGAGAGATAGACAAGGGTATTTGGTAAGGGCAAACCGTTTGTTTTATTGTAGATTCTACCGCTAATAAAGCTTTTATCTCGAATTTCTGGTATCCATTGCGTAATGCTTGTGTTTTTCTTAAGCATTTTATGGAAAGAGGTTTGAGATACCATATTACTATATATAATCATTAAGGTATTAATTTGTTCATCAGTTAATAAGCTTACAAACTCAATATCTTGTAAGTAAGATTCTATAAGCTGTGGACACTCCATGATATATTTAAATAAAATATCTGGCTTATATGTTGTGCCCTTTTTAATAACTGATATTGATAAATCCATTGGTGTGTAATCACTTGAATTGATAAAGGGTTCGATATTCAATTGGATACGTTCTCTTTGTGAATAATTTTCCTTGTCTGTGCTTATGTTTAGCTGGTTGCCTTTATTTTGATGATAAAAGGCACTGAACTTAATTATGCTGTCTTGTTTGTTTTTGATGATTAGATTGTTGATACCTTCTTCAAGCACATCGGCTGAGAACTTTAATTGACTTTCTTGATTTATTAAATCAAAATTGGATTCAGCAAGTATTCTAGCGTTTTGGGAATAAATCATAAGTCGGTAATTTTGACTTATTTCACTGATTCTCTTCCCTTTATTGATGATATCCACAACTAGCTCACCGTTGGATGATATTTCTGACTTTACAGCCATTCCAATCTCAGACACATCAGGTAAAGGCTGAACAATTGAATCATTGCTTTCCAGTAATAGTTTAATTGCATAGCTTGATAATTTAGAGGGAGTGATTTCAAAAAGGCAAATTCCATTTTTTGAAATCGAAGGGCTAGAAATGATATTCTTCTTGCCATCAATAAGGTAAATACTTTCTATTCTATGACTTATATCTTCATTGATTTTACAAACAACCTGAGTTTTAATCCCATCTAGTAATTCGCCTCCACTAGGAATTATTTGAATGTTCGCTCTCTCTAGATTAGTTTTTTCTGATAATGCAATATTTGGATTAACAACTGTAATGAGTGAAGTAAAATAATTGCCTAGGGGGTGATTTTTCAAAAACTGTGTATATGCTCTTAAAAAATAATTCCCTGATAAAAATTCTGAAGGTATATCAATTGATCCAAATGCACTTCCATCCGAAATATTAAACTTTCTTTTTACCATAAACTCTCTTGAGTTATTGTAAAACTCAACATAAAGCACATTACTTAAATTTGTCTGTCTTGTTTCTCCGGGTAGGTAACAAAAGGCTTTAAACCAAATTTTCTCTCCCGATATGTACAAATTTCTATCTGTTCGTAAAACAACTTTTTCGTCTATATTTTCCAAAGAATTGCTAAAATGCCTATTGTTATTAATCTGTGCTAAACTCGAGTTTGAGATCAGTAAAAATAAAAATATGTATTTCATTTAAATTATTTTAATATTAATAATTTTTAATCACGTAATTAATCATCCCAAAAATCCGGTTTTTGGTTTGTTCCCCCTCTTGTTCTGCAATCGATACAATCTTTTGACACAAATGTCTCTATAAATACGTATTGACCATATAAAGGGGGAATCCTTACCCATCCGTAAGCTACATATAGTGGATAGTTGTCAGGATGAACCCATGCAAGATAGGCTTCAACATCGTCTATTAAAGGGATAAAACAATGATCTATAGAATAATCATAGTCAGAATCAATAAACACCTTAGGAGTGAATATATGCGGGCTTTTATAAACACCTGCAACCAAAAAATATCCAAGTACTGCTTCCTCCGGATTTTGTGTGTTGACAAGGTTTCCTAAAATTCGATAGGGCTGAGATGTATACAAATCGTCTGTATTTGAATTTTGATCTGCTATTCCTTTATAAAAAACATATGCATTTTTTGAAATGGTGAATTGCTTGATAAATAAACAATATTTTTCCCTAAGTTTATAATCTTTAAATGATGCAAAACTCAGTGGAAAATTATTAATTTTAGGGCTAGACAGAAACTCAGTGCTCTGTGTGAACACTTTTTTTATTGTATTGATATTCCAACAATAAAATAAGCTGTTTGCTTCTTCATACGTGACCTTGGTGAATTTCCCATTGAATATTTTTGTGGCTCTATAATAGGCATGATATTCGTAACTTTCTTCCAATTCCCAATAATAATAGTTTTTATCCTCCGCTGCTGTTTTAGTTGTTACATAAAATTGATAGCCTTTTTCTTCGGTACCAGCTTCGTCTAATCTGTCCTCTGTTAACCGGGTTTCTATTTCAAAATGAGCAGATTCTATTTCAACAGGCGATCGTAATTCTTCAAATTCCGATTCATAGTGTTTTTCACTTGCAATGATGCTAAGTTTGTACTTTCTTCCAATAATCCCTTGTATTCCTGTTTCAGATGTTTTATAAACCCCGGCTTCTACTTCTAAAAGTGTTTCTGAATTTCCTTCATCATCAGTAATTGTAACTATAGCGTCCGATACCGGATTAAAATCAGATATCGAATCAAAATCTTGAAGAGAGCTCGTAGTTGATAAAGTTATGGTGTATGGACCTGGCTCGTTAGTAATTTTTCCATCGACAACCAATAAGCTTTCGTGTCCATTTTTTAAGTCGGGCCAATATTTCTCGACGCAGGAAATACAGGCAACCATTAAAAATATAAAAATAGATAATTTTGTGTTTACTGATTTATTCATACTAATTAGTTCATTTTTTAATATTGTTATATGAGATAATTAATCATCCCAAAAACCGGTTTTTGCTTTATTCCACTTTTATTACTAATGTTAACTATCAAAATTTCCAAGCTTAAAATTATAGGTTAATGAAACAATTGGAGCAGCAAAAATGGACAACTTATACCCTTGTATTTTATTCTCTTCTTGCTTAAAATAAATTGAATAGGGGTTATTAGTTCCCAAAACATTGTATATAGAAAAGGTCCAAGAACCATGAGCAGCCTTATTTTTTAGCAAGTTACCTTCTGTTGTGAATGATAAGTCTAGTCTGAGATAATCGGGAATCCGATATTCATTGCGTTTTGAATAATTTAATATTTTTATCCCGTTCTGAAAATAAAAAGAGGTAGGATATGTGATTGGCCTCCCTGTTGAATAGACAATATTGTATGATAGTCGATGTCTTCTAGCAAAATCATAATTGGCTACTAAATTAAGAGCATGTGGCTTATCATAATTTGAGGGATAAGGTTCTCCATAGTTTATTCGATTTTCAGCAAATTCACTGTCAATCAATACGCTTGTATGGGAGTAGGTGTAGTTGATCCACCCAGTGAGAGATCCAATGTTCTTTTTTAACATTAGCTCGACCCCATAAACCTTCAAATCACCCTGCAGAGTGCTTTGTTCGATGTATTTATTTAAAGAGAAATCATGCCCATCTTTTATTTCTACTATGTTTTTATTCTTTTTATAATAAGCTTCTATCGATACTTCATATTCATTTGCGGAAAGGTTTGAGAAAAAGCCTACCGAAAATTGATCGCCAATAATAGGCTTTGTATTATAATCAACCAGTTTCCAAGTGTAATCAGGTGAAACAGCAATGGTGTTAGAAAGCATATAAATATATTGATGCAATCTGTTATAAGATACTTTTACAGACACATCATCTGTGATGCTGTACTTAGCAGCTGCTCTGAAATCTAAACCACCATAAGATTTTGCAATTTGATTATTATCAAAAAATAGTGAGTCCTGAATATTAGATCCTAGCATTGGTAAACCTTCGGAGTATTGATAAACTTTTTGTGGTCCAAGGGATGCGTAAATATTATATCGAACACCTGCATTCAATGATAATTTGGGCGTTACATCCCATTCATCTCCTAGATAGATTCCAGATTCGAGCCCTTTTTCAGTGCCCAAATATAAGTCTTGCACCAAACTGCCAGGACCAAGTGGGAGTCTACTTCCTCTATCAATTTGATAAAGAATTGAGTTAACTCCTGCATCAATACTATGTTTGTGATTAGGTCTGAAATTAAAGTTTGCTTTTATTTCACTATGTTCCAGTTTGTAATTTTGCTTAAAAGCAGAAAATACAAATTCAGACACTTCCTTTTCGAAATCGTATATGCTATGAGCAAGGCTTAATTCAAAGGTGTGTTTTTCTTTTAAAAAATGTTTCCAGTTTGCCGAAACTCCAATGTTTTTATAGTCATATTCGGTGTTTGTCGATACCAATTTCATCTTATCATAACTGTAATATGCGAAAACATTTAAGAGGTTATTTTTATTGAGTTGAAAAGAAAGATTACCAACAAAATCAGCAAAGTTTGCTTTGCTGTCTTCTATGTCTTGGTCATCAAACATCATGTCAATCGCCCAGTCTGAATATGTCGATCTCATCCCAATTAAAAAACTACTTTTATCCTCTTTAATCGGCCCTTCAACCAATACTCTCCCTGTAATAAGGCTAATCCCACCGTTAGCAGTAGTTTTGTCTTCCCTCCCTTGTTTCGTTTTTATGTCAAATATTGATGATAAGCGACCTCCATATTTTATAGGGATATTACTTTTATAAAGGGAAAACTCATCAATGGCATCGGTGTTAAAAGATGAGAAAAATCCAGAGGCATGAGAGGTGTTGTAAATAGGTACATTATTTATATAAAATAAATTTTGATCTGTTGGACTACCCCTTACATTAAACCCTGCCGAACCCTCTCCAATGGCTTGAACACCAGGCAGCAACAATGCTATTTTCATAACATCTTTTTCACCAAAAACAAGAGGGATGTTTTTTACTGCCTTTGAGCTCAAACTTTCTATCCCCATTTGCGTTCCTTTCACTTTATTCTGCCTTTGAACACGAATAACGACATCATCAAGTAAATAAATTTTTTCTTCAAGTAACAATTCTATGGTTCCGTTTGATAAAAGTTCAACTGGAACTCTTTTTTCATTAATATTTATCCCATTTATGACCAGTATGTGCTTCCCTTTTTCTAAAGTTATTTGAAAAAAACCAGTATCATCAGCTGCAACTCCAATTTTAGAGCCTTCATCCATGATGGTTGATCCAGTAATAATCTCACCCGTTTTAGAATTTTTAGTATAGCCGCTTAGTGTGACATTTTTTTTATTTACGCCATCTTTTTTGGTTCCAACCACAATTGTTTTTGGAGCATATTGATTTATAGTTTTTAAAAAATCTGCATCAATTTTGTCAACTGAAATCTCATTTTCTTCTTGCTTAGGTTTGATCAATTGAGAGAAAAAATTGGATGGTAGACTTGTATTAAGTACAACACCTTTTGTTAAAAAAATATTCCCCTTCCGATCGATAGAAACAGCAATATTATATGCATCTAAATTTTCATTCAGGATTTTTTTTAAAGATGAAGATTCTCTGATAGCGATGTTAAATTTGGGAATGTCTATTTCGTAGTAGAAAAAATGAACATCATATTTCATTTCTATTTTTTGTACAAAATCAGCCCAAGCTAAGTTATTATATGTTTCTGAAATAATAATATCAGACTGACCGAATGATTGTATGCTTAAAAGAAGAATAAATCCTGAGAGAAGTACAAACTTCATTTTGGAATTCTTATTTTGATGAGATTTCATCACAGTATTTTAGTAAAAAATATAATTGAATGTAGCTAACCTTACTAAAGTTGATCCTGTTCCTTTTAATACATTTATCAATTTCGTTTTTATTGGTTGAGAAATAAATGCAAAAGTAGAACAAGATAAGACTACTAAAAAGAGTATAGATGGCTTTTCTAAATGAGAATTGGTCAAGCTCATATTTGATTTTATGTTAATAAATATTAACCTATTTCAAGATAAGAGAATTGTTAGTTGTGTAGAGTTAGAATAGTGCTAGAATCAATAAATTGTAACTGCTAATATATAAATATACGCTAAATAATTAACTTGTACAATTTTAAATAGCTTTTTCTACTTCACATTGGCATGATATTCATGTTTTTGGCAGAAAGGAATCATCCCCAGCCTAGAGATTTACTTTCTTCAATTCTCTTCTACTGATACCTTCACAATCTTCCCATTCAATCCCATCCCATAACCAACTTTACCTCCGGCAGTAAAAACCATGCCATGCAGTATTTGATCGGAAATGGTTTCCCAGTTTTTGCCTCCATCATAACTCACGTCGGTTCCTTTTAATCCGGTGGCTAAATAAATATTGTTAAAAAGGTAGCAGCTACCTGCGAGATAATGATCGACTCCTTGTCCCAAGGTCCAGGTTTTCCCACCATCAGTGGTATAAGCCCTGCTATTGGGCGGGTTTTCATTTTTATACTCCCCTCCTACTGCAATTCCTTCCTTTTCATTTTTAAAGGCCATCGAATAAATACCGCGCATCCCTGCCCCTGAGTATATTGGGGTTTCAACCACCTGCCAGTGTTGGCCTTTATCCTCCGTAAAAAACACACGGGCTTTGGTTCCACCCATTCCAACCCACGCTTTTGATTTTCCATTCACAACAATACTGCTTCCACTCGAGGCAAAACCACCTTCAATTTCCAAACTTTCAGGAATGTTTTCAGGATCAGTTTGCACCCAATTCTCACCACCATCTGTAGTAGTTATGATCAACATTTTGCCGTTCATCGGATCACCAAAAGCAATTCCATTTTGCTTGTCCCAAAACTTCATTCCATCTAAAAATACTGCTGAATCGCTATTATGGTAAACTTCATACCAATTTGTTCCACCATCAACGGTTTTATAAATTACACCCGGAAAACCTGCATTCATCACGAGTGCTATATTTACATCAAGGGCGACTACATCACGAAAATCCATTTCGCTTGCACCCGGTACCTGATTTATGATCAAATTGCCATTTTCATCACTATGCACAACTGTTCCTTTGGTCCCGCTTACCCAAAACACATTTTCGTCAATAACGGATAATCCACGAAAACTATTGGAAAGGCCTAAATCATATTCAATATATTCCAAACGAATAGGATCGGTTTTTAATTCATCGGTATAACAAGAGGTCAGTATTACCATGGAGATAATAAAAATGTTTCGGATTTTCATTTTAATTTTTTTTTGATTTGTATTCTAATAAAACAAACTTAAGTAATAATTCATTAAAATGCATAGCTCATTTCTTTTATGTTTTTTCATTACCCCCTCTCCCGATAAATCGGGATCTCCCTTATAAACAGGGGAGAAAAATAACCACGCAAAAAGTTCACCTCTAAAAAAAGCCCCTTCCTGAAAAATCAGAAAGGGGCTCAGAAATTACACTTTTACTTTATTAATATTTTCCGAAAAAGGGCTATTGATCCTTCGACTATATTTCCGCTACGCTCAATGTAAACGCTCGGGATACCAGCCTGCGTCTGGCAGGAGTTCGACTTTTGTGATTTTGAATTCAAAATCACAGTCTCACTTATTTAAAAACAATTTCTTCTACGTCTCTCCAAGGAATGTAATGATATTTGCTATCCGATTCAAAAACCAAAATTCCGGTATTTCGATCTGAAACATCTTGGCCTTTACCGAGTAAAAGCATATCCCCATCCCTTAATGTAACTTGAGTATAATAATAGTTTTTAGGGCTGATCTTTTGAATCGCCCTGAATGGAATCAGATACTCAATATCATCTTTTTCTCCGTTGAGTATTTCGATATCAATGGATTCATCTAAGTCATAAACAATTAAACCAGAATAAGAAGTTCCATTTACCAAACGTACTGTTCCTGCTAATTTATTTGGTCCTATAAAATCATTATAGCCCACTAAATCATTTTTTGTAGGATCGGATATGGTAAGTTTCTCAAATTCGCTCCATGGAATATCAACATACCCCATGCCGAGAGTATTTACAATGATGCCACGATTTTCACGATTTACATCGTTTGTACCTTCAAGTTCAAGTTCTTTTCCTGATTTTGTTTTCAACAAAACTCCCCTGCCATATTTTTCAATGGTTTGCATGTTCTCAAAAGGAATGGAATAATTATCACGACGTGTTTCACCATCAATTTTATCAACTGACAATCGTTCGTCATGATCCCATTGAATATAACCGGTAATCTCCCCATAACGGGTTTGCACCTTTCCAAAGATGGGTTCCCCGAATTTGTCCCTCAAGTTTTTAGGAGTCTCCATAAAATCAACACGCTCCAAACGATCCCATTTTACTTCGACTTTTCCAAGTTCTTCATCCAAAATCCGGATAGTTGCACCAATATCGTTCGACCCATCATCCAAACGGATCACCTGATCGTCTTTCAAAATTACATTGACCCTGTTACGGCTTCTCACCTCGATAGATTTAAGATCACCAAACTGGCAGGCAAAAGTATGTGTAAAATTGTTGTTGTAACTACCATCGTTGACTGAGAAAACGCGCTCAACCCAACGTTCTGCCCAATGCTCTGAAGTTTCGCGCAAATCGTTCATTTCACTTCTGCTTAAAAACTCAAGGTTTTCGTTAACAGGTTTGGTTGCATTAAAAAAATCGAACCAGAATACTTCTTCTGTTCCCCATCTGATTTGTCCGACATACTGATCTCCATCAATGGTAGTTACTTTTCCATAGATAAATAATTCGTCGGTATTAACTTGTGAAAATGCTTTTATTGCAAACAATGATATAAGCAATAAGGTTGTGGCTAAAAATTTTGTCTTCATATTTTAACGATTTTGTTTTTTAGAATTTCATACTGGCTGACAGGATGATTCACGATTAACTTACTGTTTAAATCTTAGACGACTTTAGATTGCCAAATGTTACAAACTGTTTTGATAAAAAACAGCTTACGTTTAATTCATATTTCAATGATGATAATGTTATAAAGAAATTTATCTTTAATCGGCCAGAGATCTGCCTAAAAAACTACGAGCTTAAAAAATTGCCATGGTCAACAAAACAATCCTAAATCGAGATGGGTAAGATAGACCAAACTAACCACCATTTATCCTAAAATACTATACCTCAGATCTTGCAAATAATAGCAATTAATACCCATCGTGTGAAACACATCGAAAGTATAAGAACGACGCTATTATTGAGCTATGAATTCTATTATATAATCAAAACACTGTCAAACTTATCACAAAATCCTTCCTAAAATTATTAGTCTATCATTTGTGTGGGTTATGAGTCTTAACATTATCAATTTTAATTGTAGGAAATTTATCTTTAAAAAAATTTGAATCTATATTCTCCATTATTATATGGACAGCTAAATAAAGAATGAAGAGCATAAAGTAGAATAGTATGTGAGTAAAGGAAATTTTCAATTTAAACTTATAGACCCACCAAACTAAAATGCTTAAAGAAAGCACTAAGAATAGTATGACGGCAGGATAAAAATTTAGCCCAGCTAAATTCATAATACTTTCAATTTCGCCACCATAATTTTTTTTAATTGCAATTATCGATCTGAAAATAAAATAAAATGTATTTGCAATTATGATAGCTGAATATATGGTCCATTTTATAGATTTCTTTTCGTGTTTTCTGATGAGATAAAACGACCCAATGATCAGAACGATATTTACAATTGGACCACCTAAAGATCCAATTCCGTATTGAGTAGCTGTAATATCGATGAGTGGATATTCCATTACCAAAGACATACCTGCCGGTATTCCCTGTATCCAATAAAAGATACAATGCCCCAGTTCGTGTAATAAAGTTGAAATAACTCCAACTGCAATTACAAGTAATAAAAAGTTTAGTTTATATTTCATCCGTAAATAAATTTTTATGATGGTCGGATGGAACTCGCATGATGAATTTTCATCCGTATTTGTGATTAACGAATCATGCTCGTTTCATAATGCATTAATTTAAATGATGTTAAGTTTTATTATCTATAAGATATTCAAGATTTATTAAATAAATCTTCATTCATACTTTAATGTAGATACAGGGTTTATATTAGTGAGTTTCATTACCTGGAAAATAATGGTTATAAGTGCAATAATTAGGGATATGAACAATGCCATAGCAAATGGAACGATATTCAGTTGTATTGAATAGGCGAAGCCATCCAGAAACCTTACTGAATAATAATAAGCAATGGGGATGGCGATGAAATTTGCAATTAAAATCCATTTCAGGAAATCAACGACCACCAATTTCGCAATTTGATAGGTATCGGCACCAAAAACTTTGCGGACACCAATTTCACGTTGTCGTCTTTCGACTGTGAACATCGCTAATCCGTATAAGCCCATACAGGCAATTAAAATAGCCATAAATGCAAACAGGCCCATGACGCTAATTGATTTTCTTAATTCTGTATAATTATCCCACAAGCGGATATCATAAAACCCATAATTCAGGGGTTCGTTTGGCAATAGTTTGTTCCATTTTTCTTCAATACCGGCAAGTGCCTGCTCATAATTCCGGCTTTTTAATTTTACGTAAACAACTACATGTTCATCAGCTCTGGCCTTTCCAATTATTAATGGAACAATCTCACGCTGAGATCCTTCAAAATTAAAATCTTTCACAACTCCTATTACCGGATAAGCACCATCACGCATAATTTTTTTCCCGATCGGATTTTGCCATCCAATTTCTTTAGCAAAGGACTCGTTAATAATGTAGGAGGTATCATCCGATGCATATGAATCAGAGAAATAGCGTCCTTCTGCCATTTCTAATTTGAGCATTTCAGCCAAACCCTCATCTGTAGCTATAAACTTAACCAACATCGGATTTTTGACACCTTCAGGTAAGTATCCGTTTTGTGTAATCCCTTGTCCGACGAGCTGTGACGATGAACAAACGGATTCGACTTCTGCTAACTGTTCCAGTCCGATCTTTAATGCTGAATATGCCTTTATTGCCGTTCCACTCGACATATTAACAATTACCGTATTCGCAGTATCAAATCCCATATCTTTTTTCTGAATGAAACTAAGTTGCAGAAACATCACCAAAGTGTAGGTAATGATAGTGGTTGAAATCACAAATTGAATAACTACCAGGATATTCCTCAAATAGGGTGTTCCACCACCACTGATCATTTCGCCTTTTAGACTGTTGATTGGTTTAAAACGAGAAATAAATAAGGCAGGATATGAACCGGCCAGGAAACCTATACCTACGGTAAAAAATATGATCAATGCGATAAATGGGATATTGGATTTGGTATATAATTCATAATCGCCTATAAATCTGGTAAATTGAGGTTGAAATATTTCGATCAGGATTAAAGAAATGATGAAGGAAATTAGGCTAAAAATCACGGCTTCACCTAAAAACTGACCAGTGATCCGCGATCGATGAGCTCCCAGCACTTTTCTGATCCCTATTTCGATCGATCGCTGAGTTGATCGGGCTGTTGTTAAATTCATAAAATTAAAAACGGCAATTAAGAGGACGAATAAACCTATCAAAGCGATGATCCACATTTTTTTCAAATCTCCCGCAGTCATATCATTATCAATAAAACCATGAAGATGCATTCGATCCATACGGTCAAAAGCCAATTCAATTAACCAGCCATGTGGTCTGTACATATAATTAATATGCTTTTCCAAGAAATCAGGCAACTTTGGCGTAATTGATTCCAGCGATGCAGAAGGAGCCAGTTTTATATAATTATAATATTGATTTCCTCCGTTCCAACCTAGATAACTGTTTGGTTGGTCGTATAAAGTCGTAAAAGAAATAAGGGCAGTAAACTGAATAGATGAATTTTTGGGACAATCTTCGGCAATGCCTTTCACCACAACAGAATAAGCATTCTCCCAATCTAAAACCTGTCCAATCGGATCAGCATCCCCAAATATTTTTTCAGCCAAACTTTTGGTCAAAACAATAGAATATGGTTCAGCTAAAACAGATTTAACAGAACCCGACAATAACTTAAAAGAAAAAAAATCAAAGAAAGACGAATCAGTGAAACATACATTTTCCGAATGATAATTAATTTCATATTTCGCCAAAAACCCCGGTCGAGGCATTCTGATTCTCACCATTGACTGAACCTCAGGGAATTCCTCTAGTAAAGATGGAGCAACTGCAGCTGTAATTACAGCAGATTTTTCGTGACCATCAGGCATGGTTAGATTAAATCCTACTCTGTAAATATCCCTTTTATGAACATGCATATTATCGTAGGTAAGTTCATTTTTCAGATACAAGAGCACCATAATGCTACAGGCCAAACCAATTGAAAACCCTAAAATATTAATGATTGAATAAGTCTTACTTTTAACAAGATTTCGAAAGGCGGTTTTAATATAATTCGTTATCATGTTATTCGTATTTTAAAGCATTTACAGGGTTCATCCTACTCGTTTTAACAACCTGAAATATAATTGTTAGTAATGCAACAAAGAAGGCAATGAAAGATGCCAGAATAAAAATCCAAATACCAATTTCTATTCGGTACGAAAATCCATCAAGCCATTTACTCATAAAATACCAACCCAGAGGAATGGCAATTAAACTGGCAGCCAAAATTAACTTTATATATATGTGCGTCAGAGAAATCGCAATCTGATGTAACTCGGCACCTAATACTTTTCTGATTCCTATTTCCTTGACTTTTTGAACCAATGCAATTGAAACGATGCCAAAAAGACCTAATGTTGCAATAATTATAGCCAAAGCAGATAAGGAGGTAATGATAATCGCCGCCTTATCTGCTTCTGAGTACATCTCTTTGAGCTCTTCTTTAACACTCATTGATTCGATAAAATAGCTTGGGTACAAATCGGACATTTTTTGGTTAATTTGTGTAATGGTTTCCTTAAGTCTGCTGGGTTCAACTTTCACAAACATGTTCCCATAAAACCTTGGATGACTCGCAAATACCAAGGGATCAATTTCTAAATGTAAAGAGTAAGTATGGAAATCTTTAACAACTCCACAAATGATTCCGGTAGTGCCACTAAACGAAATTCTTTTGTTTATTGCATCTTCAGGATTCTTAAACCCATAAATTTTATAAAGCTTCTCGTTGACAACTACTCTAAAAATAGAGTCGCCTTTGGTTCTTTCATCAAACCATTTACCTGCCAGTAAATTAAGATTAAATACTTCTGAATATCCAGCATCTGCAGGTTTGAAGTTCAAAAGCCGGTTAATGCTTTCATCCTCGCCTTCTACTGTAAACGCTGTTGTAAAATTACGAGAAGATGATGGTGAACCAATCCCAAATCCGAAGTGTTGCACCCCAGGCATCGTTTCTAAAAACTGCCTTAAAGATTGTACACTTGAAGAATCGTTCTCGGGCAATGAAAACTTAATTACATTATCAATCTGAAATCCTAAATCTTTATGATTTACATAACTGATTTGCATTTTTATAACAATAGTTGCAATAATTAAAGCAATTGAAACCGTAAACTGGAATACTAGCAAGATATTTCTTAGACTAAATATCACTTGTTTCGAATTTGACAATTTACCTTTTAGAGCTTTTATCGGTGTAAACCGCGACATAACAAAAGATGGATACAAGGCGATAATAATATTAACAATGACGTAAACAGCAACAAAATAAATAATAAAATAGGAACTATTATAGATACTCAATTGATGGTTATTCCCAAGAAAAATGTTGATATATGGCAATACAACTTCAACTATTATTACCGCAACAACCAATGCAATAATTGAGATCATTGCATTCTCTTTAATAAACAGGAAACTTAGCTGTGATTTAGAAGCACCTAAAACTTTTCGAACCCCCACCTCCTTTGCTCTTTTCAACCCTTGAGCCATTGATAGATTAATGAAGTTAATTCCGGCTATAGCAATAATTAAAATACCAATAAAAGCATAAATCCATAAACTCGTTTCAGAGGTAGTATAGGTATTTGGTAAATTTTGATAATCCGGCTCGAGATGCATTTTGCTTAATAGCTGAAAATTAAAATGTGTAGTTTCATATTCATCATTTCGGTATTTCCTAATTACTTCATTCATTCTGGTTTCAAATTCATCCAGATTAACATTCTCTCCAATTTTCACATAACATTCAAATCCTGAAATAGTATTACTCCAACTATCATATTCAAATCCGAGGGTTTCAGCATTTAAATTTTCAACAGAAAGGATCATTGAAAAGTCAAGGGTTGAGTTTAGAGGTTGGTCCTTTATCAAGCCAACAATTTGATAATTAATATTCGGAGAAAAAGTGATTATTTTGCCAATCGGGTCTTCACTACCAAAGTATTTTTCGGCAACGGATTTAGTAATTGCAATATTTTGTGGGTGTTCAAGAATAACTTCCGGACTTCCCACAATGAACTGAAGATCAAAAACGCTAAAGAAAACCGAATCCACAAACAAAATATTCCTTTCTCTGAAAATTTTTTCGTTAGATAATATATCCTGACTACCAGACATATAAATTGAAGTGAAATCAAAATCAGGAAAATCATTTCTTAGTGAATATGCCATTGGAAACGAAGTAGCCCCATTTCGATTAGTGCTGCTTGCATGACTTATCGTTCTGGTTATCCTATAAATTTGATCTTTATTTTTATAATAATTATCAAAACTAAGTTCAAACTCAATAAAGAGAAAAACAATTATTGAGCTCGCTAAGCCAATTGATAAACCTAAAACATTAATAAATGAAGAGGTTTTATTCTTCCAAATATTACGTAGAATATACTTGATACTGATTTTTTTCATATTATTCGTATTTTAAAGCAGTCACCGGATTCATTCTCCCAGTTTTTATAATCTGAAACATAATGGTGATCATCGCTACTGAAATTACCAGGAGTATTGCAATCATATATACCCAAATACCAATTTCAATACGGTATGAGAAACCATTCAACCAATGATTCATAAAATACCAGCCCAATGGTACTGCAATCAAACCAGCGATAATGATTAATTTAAAATAAGTTTTTGTAAGCACCATAGCTATCTGAGTCACTGAGGCACCCAATACCTTCCTTATGCCAATTTCTTTAATCCTTTGAACCATCATAAATGAAACAAGTCCAAAAAGCCCCAAAGAAGCAATCACAATTGCCAGCATAGAAAGCACCGTAATGATCATTGAAATCTTATTGTCTTCGGTATACATTTCATTCAGGCTTTCTTTCATACTTTTATACTCAATTGAAT
Source organism: Bacteroidota bacterium (assembly GCA_018816945.1). Taxonomy (NCBI): domain Bacteria; kingdom Pseudomonadati; phylum Bacteroidota; species Bacteroidota bacterium. Next base: position 51,138 of record JAHIVC010000025.1, read on the forward strand.
TAGAGGGATACAAATCTTTTAGCTTATTTTCAATATTTTCAATGGTTTCTTTTGTTCTACTTTCATCAATTGTTACAAACATCCCCAGGTAATATTGTGGAATGCTAAGAAAAGCAGTTGGCTCTATTTCACTTCTTAATGAATAGATATGAAAATCTTTTATCACGCCACAAATACTAGCTTCATTGCCACCAAATGGTATTTTTTTATTCAATGCATCTTCAGGACTTTTAAACCCGTGTGTTTTGTAAAGCTTTTCATTTACTACCATCTTGTATGTAGAATCTCCTGCTACCCGTTCAGAGTACCACTCTCCGGCAATTAAATCCAATTTAAAAGTTTTATAATATTCAGCATCTGCCAGTTTCAGGTTCATATAATGCTTCGCTTCATCCCCTTCTACTTTGAAAGAAGTTCTGAAATTTGAGGTGGATGAAGGGGCACCAATTCCAAAAGTAAAATTCACGATCCCGGGTTGGGTCAGGAGATAATCTTTCATCGATTTAATTTTATTCTCATCACTGTCAGGTAATAAGAAATTAAAAATCCCTTTCACTTCAAAGCCCAAATCCTTATTATTGATATAATTGATTTGTTTTTTTATGACCAGAGTTGAAATAATTAATGTAATGGAAATAATAAATTGAAAGACCAAGAGAGAATTCCGAAGATTAAAACCCTTGTTCTTATTAGTTCTCAAATTACCTTTCAATGCCTTGATAGGCATAAATCCTGACATCACCAAAGAAGGGTATAACGCAATCATCACATCAACAAGCAAGTAAACCAAAAACAAAAAGATGACAAAATAGCGACTTTGGTAAATACTCAAATTCAGGTTATTTCCCATAAAATTATTCACATAAGGAAGTACAATTTCAACAACGATGACCGAGAATACAAGTGAAAGTAATAAGACAACTGAATTCTCCTTGACAAAGAGCATGCTTAATTGCGATCTGCTGGATCCAAGAACTTTTCTTATCCCGACTTCTTTTGATCTTTTTAATCCCTGAGCTGTTGAAAGGTTAATATAATTGATACTTGCAATACATAGTATGAGTAACCCAATGAAGCCGTAAATCCACAGGCTGGCTTTTGAAGTAGTATAGGTATTCGGAATATCTTCGAATTCAGGTGAAAGATGAATCTGATTTAAAGCCTGAAATTGATAATAGGTATTTGTTGCCTTGTTATCACCGGTAGCATAATTTGATTTAATGATATCATTTATTTGTTTTTCAATGACAAGTGGTTCAACCGATTTCGGAATTTTCATATAGGTCTCAAATCCCGAAATACTATTCTCCCAGCTGTCATAATTAAATCCTACCATCTTGGTATCCAGAATTTCAGTTGAGGCAATAATGCTATAATTAAGGGTTGAATTCAATGGTGCATCCTGTATTAAACCTGCAACCTGAAAATGCTGATCATTTGAAAAAGTCAGAGTCTTACCTAAGGGATTTTCATTGCCAAAATACTTTTGGGAAATAGATTTTGTCAGAATTATATTTCCCGGATTACTTTTGAGAATTTCAGGGCTGCCAATAATCCAATCAGAACTAAAAATATTAAAGAAAACAGAATCAACAAACAGAATGTTTTTCTCTTTATAAACATCCTTATCAATGACAACATCCAACTCCGACATCATGTAAAGTGTACTAATCAAGTAGTCGGGAAAATCATTCCTTAATGAATAACCTAAAGGGTAAGTAGTAGCTCCATCCGTATCAACTCCACTAGCATGATTAGAGATGGCAGTAATACGATAAATTTCATCCTTGTCTTTATAAAAATTATCAAAACTAAGTTCATACTCTATAAAAAGAAATATGATAATGGCCGAAGCCAATCCAATGGATAAACCTAAAATGTTAATAAACGAAGAAACCTTGTTCTTCAAGATATTACGGATCATAAATTTCATACTATTCATAATTATTCGCATTTTAAAGATTTAACCGGATTCATTAGCGCACTTCTAAATATTTTAGAATAAAAAGTTAATGTCAAATCTTTTTCGACAATACAATTTAATCCAAATATTTCAACAAGCGTACCACAACTCATAAAATATTCTCTTTCTATTACTTATCTTGTTTTTAATAAATTAAAAACTCCTAAATTGTTTCACTTCGGAACAATTAATTTGAACATAAACCGATCATTTTTATATCTTTGAAAACACTTTATAAATGGCATCATTAAAATGGGCAAATTACTAGTTGTCGACGATGATAAAGATATTCTGTTAACTTCAAGAGTTGTTCTCAGGGATGAATTTGAAATGATCCGTACGGAAAGTGATCCTTTTAAATTACAACAAATCTTACGAAAGGAAGAATTTGATGTGATTTTACTGGATATGAATTATTCAACCGGAACCTCAAATGGGATTGAAGGGATTCATTGGCTCAAAGAAATTTTAAAAATTCATCCCCAGGCAAATGTCATTTTGATAACTGCCTATGGAGAGCTAAACCTTGCCGTAGAGGCCATGAAAATTGGGGCCATTGATTTTGTAGTAAAACCATGGGATAACGAAAAACTATTGGCAACCGTCCGATCAGCCTTACGACTTAGCCAATCAAAAAATGAGATTCGCTCATTAAAATCAAAACAAAATATTTTAAGAGAAGAGGTAGATAAATCATATCAGGAGATTATTGGCAAATCTAAAGTAATGAAGGACTTGCTCGATATTGTTAAAAAGGTTGCTCCTACCAATGCCAATATTTTAATTTTAGGTGAAAATGGTACAGGAAAAGAACTGGTTGCCAGAGCAATACACCGATATTCGAACAGAAACAATCAAATATTTGTAAATCTGGATATTGGGGCAATTACTCCAAGTTTATTCGAATCAGAAATGTTCGGGCACAGCAAAGGCGCATTCACGGATGCACAAGCGGACAGACAAGGTCGGTTCGAAATAGCTTCGGGCGGAACCTTATTTTTAGATGAAATTGGCAACCTTAATCTAGCCCAACAAACCAAACTCCTTTCGGCTCTCGAAAAACGCGAAATATACAGGGTAGGTTCAAATACAGCTATTCCAATTGACATCAGATTGGTTTCTGCAACAAATCTTTCATTAAATGAATTGAACGATGAAAAAAACTTCAGAAAGGACCTGTTATATCGAATAAATACGGTTCAGATTGAAATGCCACCCCTAAGAGAACGCAGAGATGATATTCCTTTACTGATCAATTTTTTCGCAGAGAAATATCTTACTCAATACAATAAATCCAATATCAGCTTCGCTGAAGATGCCATTCAGAAATTGATGAAACACCAGTGGCCAGGAAATATCCGTGAGCTAAAACATTTGGTTGCACGCGCCATTATCATGTGTAATACAAACCTGATTAAAGCTTCGGATATTTGGTTAAACGTTGAATCAAGTAATACTGAATCTTCCTCGTTCAACATTGAAGTTCTTGAAAAAAATGCAATCCAGAATGCTTTATCAGAGAATAAAGGAAACCTCACAAAAACAGCCAGGGCATTGGGATTGGGCAGGACTACCCTTTACCGTAAAATGAGCAAATATGATCTTTAAAAATTTCAGAATCAAAATCGTTTTCAGGGTAATCATTCTGGGAATCATGATCTTTCTTTTCATTTTATCTTTAAATCAGGAGAAGTGGTATGTTACTTCAGCGGTAAGTTTTTCCCTTATCATTATTTTACTCATCGAGCTCATTTACTTTGTAGAATCGACAAATCGCGAGATTGGAAAGTTTTTATTGGCAATCAAACACAAAGATTTTTCTTCGACGTATGCAGATTCCGGACAAGGCTCAACCTCATTTTCAGAACTCAAACAGGCATTACGCGAAATAACCAGGGAATTTCAAAATGTTCGGATCGAGAAAGAACTGCATTATCAATATTTGCTTACCGTTTTTGAACACTCAAAATCAGCCATTATTTGCTATTCTGAAACAGGCAACATTGAACTTGTAAATCAGGCAACCAAAAACCTTTTAAAGTTTAATAAACTAACTTCAATCGACGAGCTTAAGCGCATTGACGTAAATTTATTTCAAGCCATAAAAGAAATTAAAGGTGATTGCGAAGAGATTATCAAAGTAAGCATTAATAATCAGATCACCACTCTGAATCTACATTGTTCCGTTTTTAAGCTAAAAGAAATTATTTACAAAATGGTTTCATTACACAACTTAGGTGATGTCTTAGATAATCAAGAGATTGAATCATGGCAAAAGCTGATCAGAATATTAAATCACGAAATCATGAATTCAGTGACCCCAATTTCATCATTAAGTGAAGCCATTAATAAAATGTTATTAACGAAAGATGGGAAAAGAAGAACGATCAACAATGTTTCAGCCACTGAAGCAGAAGACATTTACGATAGTCTGGAAACCATCGAAAGCCGAAGTAAAGGCTTGCTGAAATTTGTAACTACTTATAAACAATTAAGCAAGCTACCTAAACCACGGCTTTCCCAAGTTAACATTAATGGATTGATCAACCACATCGCAACACTGATGAAACCTGAATTACAGAAACAAAAAATCAATATCCGGATACCAAATATTACGCAGGAAGTATCTGTTAATATCGATTCGGAAATGATTGAGCAGGTGCTGATAAATTTACTGCTAAATGCCATCGAAGCCATCAAGAATAACGACACAAAACAGATTGAATTTAATACGAGTAAAACCGGAAACAGTGTTTTCGTGTCCGTTAGCGATAATGGTTATGGCATTAAAAGTGAAGTGCTTGATCAGATTTTTATTCCATTCTTTACTACAAAAAAGGAAGGTTCCGGAATTGGGTTAAGCCTTTCCCGTCAAATTATGTTGATGCACAAAGGCAGCATATCAGTTCAATCAAAATTGGGATCGGGAACAACATTTATCTTAAAATTTTAAATTGGTTTCAAAGAATTTTCGGAACTTAGCGATAACCATTTTGCAAATTGCACCATAAACAAATCATAAAATCAAAATAAATCATGAAAAAAACAATCATCTTATTATTCGCGGCAGCCTTTGGGTTTACGGCTTGTCAGCAAGCCAGTACTGTTGATAAAACAAAAGCCCAAGCGCCATACATTGGAAAAAAGGATCTGAAACTTACATCCGATCTAATGACTCCTGAAGTTTTATGGTCGTTCGGACGCTTAGGAAATGTTACAGTTTCTCCTGATAACTCAACCATTCTATTCAAAACAACTTATTACGACATTCCTCAAAATAAAGGAAATGGAGAATTTTACACCATTAAGACCGATGGTTCAGAATTAAAACAAATTACCAACACTAATTTCAGTGAACAGGAAGGCACCTGGCGACCCGATGGTAAAAAAATAGGATTTCTTTCTTCCGAATCTGGATCAAGCCAGCTTTGGGAGATGAACCCGGATGGAACCGAACGTACTCAAATCTCCAATGTTGAAGGCGGGCTGAATGGATTTAAGTATGCCCCCGATCAATCTAAAATATTGTTTATCCAGGATGTTAAGGTAACTCCTGATGTGCACGATCAATATCCCGATTTACCAAAAGCAAGTGGAATGATTTTTAACGACTTGATGTACAGACATTGGGATCATTTTGTTGATGCTTTGTCGCATGTTTTTGTAGCTGATTATGATGGGACAACTGTAAGTAATCCAATTGATATCATGAAGGGTGAACCTTACGAATCGCCTAATGCTCCTTTCGGTGGGATGGAACAAATAAACTGGAGTCCTGATAGTAAAACGATTGCCTATACCAGCCGTAAAAAAGTTGGGATGGCTTATGCAATTTCAACCAATTCCGACATTTATCTTTATAATTTGGAAAATGGTAAAACCATAAATATTTCTGAAGGAATGATGGGATATGATGTATCTCCAATCTATTCACCCGATGGGACCATGATTGCCTGGGAAAGTATGGAACGCGATGGATACGAAGCAGATAAAGTTCGATTATGGATTTACAATATCGCAACAGGAACCGGCAAAGATTACACGGCCAATTTCGACCAACATACTGAAGGTTTGGAATGGTCGGCTGATTCAAAATCTATTTATTTTACAAGTGTTTGGCAGGCAAAGGGTCAAATTTATCGACTGGATGTTGCTGAAAACAAAATCGCCCAACTTACCAATGGGGTTCAGGATTATCAAGGAGTTATTCCGATAGGCGAGCAATTAATCGCTACCAAAATGTCGATGTCATACCCTTCAGAGATTTTCTCAGTCGACCCGACAAATGGAAGCGACAAACAATTAACATTCATCAACAAAGAGTTACTTGAACAGTTAAGCATGGGTAAAGTGGAAGAAAGATGGGTAACCACTACGGATAACAAACAAATGCTGGTTTGGGTAATTTACCCGCCTCATTTCGATCCAAATAAAAAATACCCTGCTTTGCTTTATTGTAAAGGTGGGCCCCAAGGTGCTCTTAGCCAGGGATGGTCGTACCGTTGGAACTATCAAATTATGGCAGCTAACGACTACATTGTAGTTGCACCAAACCGAAGAGGTGTTGCCGGATTTGGACAGGAATGGGAAGAACAAATCAGCACCGATTATCACGGCCAGAATATGGATGATTATTTAAGTGCAATCGATGCACTGGCAAAAGAACCATTTGTTGATAAAACCAAACTTGGAGCCGTTGGTGCAAGCTATGGTGGTTATTCAGTTTTTTACCTTGCCGGTAATCATGATAAACGTTTTAAAGCTTTTATAGCACACGATGGTATTTTCAATCTAGAAGCACAATATCTCGAAACCGAAGAAATGTGGTTCGAAAACTTTGACATGGGTGGTCCATTCTGGGATAAGGAAAATAAGGTAGCTCAGAATTCATTTGCCCATTCTCCGCACAAATACATTGACAAATGGGATACTCCTATTTTGGTGATCCATGGCGAAAAAGATTACCGGGTTGATTATTCGCAAGGAATGATGGCTTTTAATGCTGCAATATTGAAAGGCATTCCGGCCGAGTTTTTAAGTTTCCCTGACGAAAACCACTGGGTACTTAAACCACAAAACGGTATCCTTTGGCAACGAACCTACTTTAATTGGCTCGACAAATGGCTAAAATAATAATAATAAAAACGAGGCTTCGGCCTCGTTTTTATTTAACTCTTAATAATATTTATTAACTTTCCATCATGTTTTATACTTAATTTACATAAACTAATTTTGCTATATTTGATTAATGCAACTAGCAAATCCAATTAAAAATGAAAAATATCGCAGTTTTTCTTTTTTGCATTAGTTTTTATTCTCTTATTAACGCACAACAGCTAGAAGTAATCAGTACAGGAGGTGGTTACTCTGAAAATGGGCAAGGCTCCATTTCTTTTTCAATAGGAGAAGTAATTATCCAAACCATTGCTCATGGAGATTTATGCTTAACCCAAGGTTTTTGCCAAACAAATATAACCATTACTGCCATCAGTGAGATCAAAGGTTTGGATTATGAATTAATGGCTTATCCCAATCCCACGAAAAATTATGTAATTCTTAAAATTGGCATAGAGAATCTGAGGAAATTAAAATTTATATTGTACGATGCGAATGGAAGGTTGATTTTAATGAAAGAAATTATTTCTGACGAAACACAAATTCCATTCAATTTTTTAATCCCAGCTAATTATTATCTAAAAATTTTCGACGAACTTAAAGAACTTAAAACCTTTAAGATCGTAAAAACCAATTAGTCAGCATATACACCAATTAACTAAAATAATGAAAAAATATTTGATTATCACATTAGTAAATTTGCTAATCAACACATTAATTTTCTCACAGTCCTCTGATGGTTTTAAATATCAAGCCATCATCCGTGATGCGACAGGAAATGTGAATGCCAATGCCAGTATTAGCATGGAAATTTCAATTTTACAAGGCAGTGCAGATGGAATAACTGTCTTCACAGAAATCCACAATATAACATCTAATACTTTTGGATTGGTAAACCTAACTATTGGTTCGCAAAACCCATCAAATTTTGCGCTGATTGATTGGGCAAACGGACCCTATTTTATTAAAATTATTATTGATGGGTTTGAATTTGGAACCAGTCAATTATTAAGCGTGCCATATGCTTTGCATGCAAAAACATCAGAAACTGCGATAACTACTGAAAACTATACAGAGGCTGACCCCTTGTTTTCTGCATCTCCAATCGCAAATATTACCCAAACTCAAATCGATAATTGGACTAATAAGCTGGAGAGTTATTCCGAATCTGATCCATTATTTGATGCTTCTGTAGCCTCAAAAATTACACAAGCAGATCTGGATGCATGGACCAATAAACTAGATTCTTTTTTGGAAACTGATCCTGAATTCGCCGCTTCTATTGCAAAAGGGTTAACAGCCAATGATACGGCATACTGGAACAGTAAACTGGATAATTTTGTAGAGCATGACCCCACTTTTATTGCTCACCCCAGTGCCGGGATAACAGCAGATGATATTGTCAGATGGAAAGCACTTTGGTTTTGGTATACTACGAATGCAGGTGGTTACCAAAAAATTGCAGATGATGGGGATGTAAGTTCTACAAACGAATTACAAACATTAACAATTAGCAATGATACTTTATTTTTAGAAAATGGAGGATTCGTTAAAATATTATCGAGTGGTATTACAGGAACTGATACAGCGAATTGGAACAATAAAAATTACTCAAGCCTTACCAATGCTCCTGACCTAGCCAATTCAACCAATCAAAAAACAATAGCATTAAATACCGATGATAATACCAGTAGCTTAAATATTACTAAAAACAATGGCACCAGCGTTTTTAAAGTTGATGGAAGTGGAGCCATGACGGGAGATGGAAGCGGGCTTTCAAATGTTAGGCCAAAAATCGCTTATGCTCAGGGTAACCTATCTGTTTATTTTCATGAAGGTATGATTCCCGGGCTCAACCTTTATGAAGCCCAAATTATGCGTGAGGTTACAATTAACTGCCCGGGTCCAGGCATTATTTTTGCCCATGCCAGTGGTTATTGCGACTGGGAAAGCAAAGAAGAAGACCTGGTAAGAATTTGGTTTTGGCCGCATCCAACTGTTTCACCTACGTCCAGTTGGGAAACCCCTGATTTTCACAATTTAAGAATTGTAAGCGACTATCAATGTGCCGATTCGTCAGATCAATATACCAGTTGGTCAATATCAAAAATATATACAATCAATAGTGCTCAAAATTTTACGGTTTATGTTTGTGCCGATAAACCATTTACCGAATCAAAATTTTTAATTGGGGATGTGGTTCTGTCTCTAATGTTTTTCCCAACCGGTGGAACAGACGGTGGTATGCTTCTAAAAACAAATGAAACAAATAAAATTGATCCATTGCCTAAAGTTGCACCCGGGAGTATTGATGGGAATTCTCCAGTGTCAAATGATTTTCCACCACCAAACAAGGATTCAGAGAAATCTTTAATTATTCAAATGGAGCAACGAATAAAAACCTTAGAAGAAAGGTTGGAGAAAATAATCAAAGAAAAATAAATCCAAAATGAGGATGACTTCTTTATAAGTGTCATCCTGATTAATTTTCTAAAAAAACCATATTTTAATTGAGCTAAGTTTTAATCGATATTATATTATCTGAATAAAAATATTACCTAGACGATTTGCAATTTACCACTCTATAACCTCTATTCACCGATTTTCATTTTAAATTCCGGTATCCCTATTATAATTTTGCTTCATCAAATAATAAAATCAATATATTTTTGTAATCAAAATTTATTTTAATGAAAACATTACTCATCGATTGTAATCCTGATAAAGCCGATATTGTTTCGGAGAACATGGTTATAAGAACAGCGCAAATCTTTAAAAATCATGGTGATCATACTCAAAGAATAAATATTCGAGAATTGAATATCAATTTTTGTATCGGATGCTGGGATTGTTGGGTAAAAACTCCCGGGAAATGCACCATCAAAGATGAAATGCAGTATATTCATCAGGCTGTTATTAACGCTGATCATGTTATTTTCCTGAGTCCATTAAAGATGGGGTTTATTTGCACAGAAATGAAAAAAATTCAGGAAAGAATTATCCCACTTCTGCTGCCAACCATCGATATCGTTGAAGGGGAATTCCATCATAAAAAAAGATACGATAAATACCCAAAATTATCTTTACTTATGTTGCGCGAAATAGATACTACAGATGACGACATTAAGATTAATCAAGATATTTTTAAAAGGTTTGCCCTGAATTTCAGGTCGGAAGTTTTGTTTTCAACCACCTATGGTTATCAATTTGAGGAAATAATTTATGAAGCTTGCAATTTTGAACGGATCTCCGAGAAAGCTAAAGAGCAACTCGAAGCTGTTAATGGATAAATTTATTGAAGGGTTTACAAAAACCAGAACTAATAATTATAGTCTTGGATATTTGTCGGCAGTAGCCAAAATCCATGAGCATATGGATCAGATCAGGGATTCTGAATATATCATTATTATTTTCCCTTTATATGCTGACTCAATGCCCGGAAGGGTAAAGTTATTTATCGAATCGCTTGAAAATACTAAGGTTTTCGAGGAGAAAAAAATTGGATTTGTTGTTCAATCGGGATTTCCTGAGGCACACCACTCTATTTTCATTGAACGCTATCTTCACAATTTAACAAATCGATTTGGAGCTGAATATCTTGGTACTGTTATAAAAGGGGGAGTTGAAGGCATACAGATAATGCCAGGTTGGATGACAAAGAAATTATTCAATCAGTTTTACGAATTAGGAGAAATATTCGGACAAAAAGGACAGTTCGACGCCAAGATTTGTGAAGAACTTGCAAAACCTTATAAGTTGTCGAAAACCAACTTAAGTATATACAAACTTTTGATGAAAACAGGCTTAAATGATTTTTATTGGAATCAGCAACTTAAGAAGAATGAGGCCTTTGCTTTGCGTTTCGATCGCCCTTATCTCTGCGAAGAATTATAATTATCTTAGAATCTTATTCTCAAGATTAATTGATTCACTATCAATTCTACTTGTTGCTCAAACGAGCTTGTTTTACCCATATTTGAACAGTTCTTTGCCTTACTTTCATAACACCATACTTTTGCGCTTCCGATCCTGTTCCTGTCATCAAATTAGGATTACCGGATATCCCATAACCTCTACTCATTTGAGCATTTCGCATTGCGTTTGGGTTAATTAAATAATTATAATAGTTCACACCAAGCTGGGCCTCTCCAAGTTCAAAGCCATAACTAAAGGCTGATTTTTTTGTAATTACAGAAGAATAATCCACTCCAAATATTTTATTGAGAGGAATTCTTGCTTCATAATAGAGAATGTGATAAGTATCAATATAAATCATCATATTCACTCCTTCCTTGCTTTGATGACTTGGAAAGGTTTCATCAACTTTGCCATCTTCAGAAATCACATTAATAGCTTCGTCTCCCTTCATAAAACGACTGTTAACCTTTTCGGTTTCCAGATGAAGCATTTCCAATTTTTCTCTCAATTCCACATCCTTCCCACCCGATGTTATCGCATTAATCTCCAGTCTTGCCTTTTCATTTGATAAGGGGAAAACATATCCCAACTTTTTCTTTGCTTTCCCTTCAGTATCGAACCATAATACTAGTCCGTTCATTAAAATTTTCCGTTGGTTTCTTTCATCCACCACTTTCAACTTTACATATAGATAGTTTTCATCATTGCTTAACCCATAAACCATACCTTGCTCCGAGGTCGTCAAGGTTCCACCGGTCCAATCCTGATTTAATTCATTCAATTTAAATTCTTTATTTTGATATGCACTTTGATAAATTGGCCCTTTGGCACATGAAACGAGGATCAGTAAAAATACTTGGAACAGTATAAGATTAATTAGTTTTTGCATTTTAAATTCTTTTTTTGTTGTTAATATACAAGGTTATAAAATTATGATATTCTTGCTTATAATAAAAATAACAATGATTAGCATTCAATATTTAAATTTTGAAAAATGAAATGTTATATTTGTCATTCAACTTATAATTGGCCAAATCATGAAATACACATCCAGCATACTCAGTTTATTCTTTCTATTAATCATTGGCAGCTCTAACGCCCAAACCTTAAATAAGGAAGATTTAAGTTTAATGGAATACCGAAACCTGGGCCCACACCGAACCGGTGCATGGATCTCTTCAATTGCAATCCCTCAAACAAATAATCCGGTCCATAAATATACTTATTACGTCACGGGCCGTTATGGTGGAGTTTGGAAAACAATTAATAATGGTACCACTTTTTTCCAGGTTTTCGATTCGGTTGGGGTAAGCAGTATTGGTGCTGTTGCTGTTTCTTCATCCAATCCTGATCATGTTTGGGTTGGGACAGGCGAGGCTTATTGTGCCAGAAGTACGCACGCAGGCAAAGGTGTTTTCAAATCTGTGAATGGTGGAAAAAATTGGGATTTTATGGGATTAGAAGATACTCAGCATATTTCTACTTTAATCATTCATCCTACAAATCCAAACATTGTTTGGGTAGCCGCCATGGGGCATTTATTCACATCTAACGATGAACGTGGGGTTTTCAAAACCAGCGATGGAGGTAAAACATGGAAAAAAACCTTATTTATTGACAAAAATACAGGGGTGATCGACCTGATTATCAATCCTAAAAACCCAAAAATTTTGTATGCTGCTGCCTACGAAAAATACCGTTATCCCTGGCACTATGAAGCAGGAGGAGAAAATTCAGCTATTTATAAAAGTATTGATGGTGGCGATCATTGGATAAAGTTAACAACAGACCTGCCTTCAGGCAAATTAGGAAGAATCGGGCTGGCACTTTGTTATAATCAACCTGAAATTGTTTATGCTGTTGTTGAAAATTTAAATCCTAAACCCGGCATTATCGTCGATGAGAATGTTGAAATGAATGCTTTACGTGACCCCTATTTTGATCAAATGATCGGTGGAGAAGTATACCGATCAAATGACAATGGAATAAAATGGCAAAAAATGAATACCGATAGCTGCAATGTTAGTGCTAAGGCTGCTTATTCTTTCAATAAAATAATAGTAAATCCAGATAATCCGGATCAGATTTTTGTTAGCAGCGATGGCTTACTTTATTCGCGTGATGGAGGAAGAACCTGGCCCAATTGCCAGTGGGGAGGTGGTGAATTATTTAAGAATATGTTTGGTGATTATCGAACATTTTGGGTTAATCCGAAAGATGGACGCCACATGATGTTTGGTAGTGATGGCGGGCTTTACGAAACTTTCGATGGAGGTTTGACCGTTAACCATAAATATCACATCCCTTTGGGCGAAATTTACAATGTTGAAACAGATGATGCCGAACCATATAATATCTATCTGGGATTACAGGATCATGAAGCATGGAAAGGCCCTTCGAATGGATGGTCGGGAAGGGTTGGCGTTGAAGCCTGGAATATTGTGGGTATGTGGGATGGTATGTATACTAGGGTTGACCCCAACGATAACCGTTGGGCTTACTCAACAACTCAGTTTGGCGGACATTTACGAATCGATCAGGAAAGAGGCGAAAGGGTTGATATTCAACCAAAAGCAGCAGAAGGTAATGCTCCATATCGATTTCCATGGACGCCTGCTTTGGAAATTTCACAGTTCAATTCAAAAACAATTTATACAGGGGGCCAGATGTTGCTTCGTTCAACAGATCAGGGCGAACATTGGGAAGAAATCAGTCCTGATTTAACCACTAATGATGCTAAAAAAATTGCCGGAAAAGGACACATGATGTATTGTACCATTACCAGCATTTCAGAATCACCTGTTCAAGCCGGGGTGATCTGGGTTGGAACAGATGATGGGCGGATTCACCTTACGCGAAATAATGGAAAAAATTGGGAAGAAATGACTGATAAAATCAGCAAAGTAGGTGGACCTAAAGATTATTGGGTAAGCAGAGTGCTTAGTTCACAGCATGATGCTGCCATAGCTTATGTTTGCAAATCGGGATTCAGAAATGATGATTTCACTCCAATGATTTTTAAAACAACTGATTTCGGGCAAAGCTGGACAAAAATCACCAACGGAATTTCGAATGCACCTGTAAATGTCATCAGCGAAGATCCACAGAAACAGGATTTACTTTATGCCGGAAATGATGAAGGAGTTTTTATTTCTTTTAATGGAGGAGAAAATTGGCAAAGCCTAAGAAGTAATATGCCTGTTGTTGCTGTTAAAGATCTAAAAGTACAACCCAGAGAAAACGACTTAATAGTTGGGACTTATGGTCGTGGTGCATTCATCATGGATGTATCGTTATTACAGCAACTGGATAATAATATATTAAATCAGGAAGCTTACCTGTTTGAAATTGAAACAAAACCTGAAAGGAATTATTCTGAACGAGCCTATTGGGGCAATTATGTATTATCCGGCGATTCGCACGCTTTTACTGAAAATGAAGAGAATGGGATGGTGATTTATTATTATCTCAAAAATGATGATCAGGAAGCAACAATCGAGATTTATGATGCGATGGGGAAATCTGTCAAAGAACTTAAAATTGACCATACTGCCGGACTGCACAAAACAATATGGTTTGGCAGGGATTTCAAGATGGGAAATTATTTGGTCAAATTTAAAACCAGCCGTCAGGAATTTACACATGAAGCCATTGTTAAATCAGCTCCAATCTGGCCAATTGGGCATACATATAAATAACCTATGATCTCATTTATTTTTATTTGATAATTCGATTGAAGGTTTTACTTTTGCCTTACCAAATATTATAGCTAGCACCGTAGTTTAACATTAATTTATCAGTGCTTAAATTGAATTTCTTTCCAAGAATCCTCAATTTTGCGTAAAAATGAAAGTATGATCAAAAAAGAATTATTGTTGCTTATTTTTATGGCAACCTGTGTAATTACATTTTCACAAAAAACATCTGTTTTAAAAGGAAAAGTAACAGATAAAAAAATGCAAGTTCTTGCAGGAGTGCACATTTATCTGAATCAAAATCAATTAGGAACTATTACGAATGCAGTTGGTGAATATTCGTTAGCCAACCTTTTAACTGGCATACAAACGATTGATATTTCGTATACAGGATTTGCTCCGCAAACAATAGAATTTAACACAAACAAGGGGTTGAACACCCTAAATATTATTTTAGAAGAAAGCATTCATAACCTTCAGGGAGTAGTTGTTTCGGCTCAAAAACGCGAACAACAAATCCAGGACGTTCCAATTAGCATCAGTGCTATAAGCAATCAAACTATTTCGGATTTAAACATTCAGAATTTGGAAGATTTTTCAAGTTTGGTTCCCGGGTTAAACATCAGGGTTCAAAGCAGTCAGCATCCCAATTTTGTTATACGTGGATTAACAAGTGATGAAGTTAGCCCAAATGCGCAGCCCAGGGTTTCTTTGTTCTTTAACAATGTACCTATAACTCAGGCGAGCGGTGGTGTATTGGAATTTTACGATATGGATCGGATTGAAGTTTTAAAAGGCCCTCAAGGATCTACATTTGGCAGAGGTGCTCAAATTGGGGCCGTTCATTTCCTTACAAAAATGCCTGACAATGATTTCGGAGGCTATATCTCGGGTGGAATTGGAAGTTACTCACAAACAGATTTCAATGCCGCCGTTAATTTACCCATCATAAAAAACAAATTGAATACCCGTATTGCAGCAGTTTACAACAAACAGGACGGATATGTTAAAAACACCTTCGGAGGAACATTGAATGGAAAGGACACAAAGGGAGTTCGATTTTCAACGAGATATTTACCAACTGCTAAAACCAAACTCGATTTTATTTTTAATTTCCAACAAGACAGAGCACCCGGAGTAGCTTTTATGAGCGGGATGTACCCAAATACCAATGGTATTAAAGATATATTCTCATATGAAGCATCTTTGGATAAAGGTGAAGAATTAAAAACCAACAAAGATTTGGTAAATTTCATTTTAAACTTCCGGCACTATTTTAACGAGAACTTATTTTTAACAAGCATCACATCTTATCAAACTAATAAATCATTTGAACGATTTGACGGCGATGGTTCGGCTGCCGCTGCAATCGACATGTCGGGCACCATTAATGCAAATCAATTAAGTCAGGAAGTAAGATTAAATTATAGGCTTGGAAACAAATTTAACGGTTTCAGCGGTTTGAACTATTTCCGTGAAAATACGGATCAAACTTATTGGTTTTCACCAAACGAAACACATATGGTTCATCTCTTCTTTGACCCAAGTTATATGATCATGCCAAACGGGCAACCCTATATTCTTTCAGCTTTGCCTTTGGATCCAAGACTTGGACCACTAGGCGGTATGCCATTACCAGCACATCACGAGGAAGAAAATTTCACTTCTGCCGAAAACAGGGCTTTTGAATTATTTTCGGATGGAAGTATGGATATCAGTCCGAGATTTAGACTGAGTGGTGGTTTAAGAATCGTTTTTGACCACTCAAATGTAAGTAACCAAGCATCGTTTACAGCCGGTTCTCAATCAACATTAGGAATGTTAACCGGAAATTATCCGAACTTATTTTTCAAACCATCTGCTTTACAATCAACTTCTTCAAATTTTATTGGATTCACCGGAAGATTAGTTGCCAGTTATAAGTTGAACGAAAATTCAAACCTTTTTGTGTCCTACGCCAAAGGCCGAAGACCGAATGTCATCCAATATCAGTCGGATGGAAGTTCTGAAATTTTGGACGCTGAAATCGTGAACAGTTTTGATTTTGGTTACAAAACAGTCATAAACAATCAATTCATTTTTGATGCTGCTATTTATTATTATGACTATCATAATTTCCAAACCAATGCCTGGGTTGCCGACCCGGTAAGCGGAAATTTTGCCTATATAATTAAGGATGGGGGAAAAGCAACTACCTATGGACTTGAAACCTCTTTCCAGTACAGCATAACTGAACATTTTAAACTTTTTGGAAATTATGCATTCACCCATGCCCGATACAATAAAAAAGATAAGGATGGAAATGAACAGGAATATGCAGAAAATCAATTCCGTTTAACCCCGGATCATAGTTTTAATTTAAGCATGAAATACCAAACTCCCTTGAATGATGAAATCCTTTTATTTACCACACCGTCTTTCTCTTATAAATCGCATTTCTTTTTTGAAGATGCAAACAATGAAGGCATAGAGCAAGATGCATACGCAATATTAAATTTATCGATTGGAGCAAAATTTTTAAAACCCTCACTAACCTTCACTTTATTCTCTCATAACTTATTAAATGAGCAATATTTAATAGGTGCCGGAAATTCAGGAAGTATGTTTGGAATTCCAACTTTTGTCCCCTCACAACCGAGAACTTTTGGATTTAAAGTAAGTTGGGATTTTTAATTAAAAGAGATAATTGGGATGGTTTTCTATAAACCAGGACGCCATCCCAATTATTATTTAGCAAGTAGTTCTTTTCTCCCATCCGAATAACATCGGTAAAGCTCTTTTCCTGAAATTAAAAGCCCTTGAGCAGATTTGCCGCTTTCATCAATGCGAACATCAATGGAGACTACTTTACCTTCATAAGAAATGCTTATCCCGGGCAGTTCGTTATGGCCCAAAATCATCCTATTCAACCCTTTTGAACCTAAAAATACATCAACAAACTGTTGAGGAACTCGGGGAGCTGTATTTTCGGAATAGCCATAACCCCTGTACCACAATGGTCCGTATGCACTTAAAATATCATGTTCAAGGCTTCCATCAACTATTTCCTTGCCCGAATTCAAATAATTTTGAAGTGCAAGGTTTATTTCTGTAAAACTGTACTTTTTTATTTCAAATTGAGGGGAGATTCCGGCATGCATAAATAAATTATCGTTGATTTGCAATATAACATTCTGATTCCGCAACCATCTGCCCAATACAGTTTCTTTGGCGTAAAGCTGAAAATAATTTGTAACTATATAACTTGTGAAATAATTATATTTCTCATTTATATATCGGTGATCACCTGTCAGTGCCATCGTTTCATGATTTCCGAGTAGAACGAACAAATTTCCGCCGGCCTCTGCTGCTTCAAAACTCAATTCATGCAAAAACCAAAGCGTTTCGGTAACCATGCTTCCACGATCAATTAAATCGCCCAGAAATACCAGTTGTCCTTTTCCGAAATTCCATTTTAAATCCGAATCTATAACCTTATTATTGATCAATAAATTTATTAATGCCTTATAATTACCATGAATATCACCAACCGCAAATATCTCACCGTCGGTGCTTATTTTATAAGGAACAGGGCTGTACTTTTTCTGAAAATGATAAGTATTTTTATCCCTGCCAAAACCTTTTATAATGGTGTCTTTATTCGAAAAGTCTATTGTTTTTTCGATGATCCGAGTAGAATTTTCTGACTGAACCCGCTCAAAGTAAACCATATTTAATTCATCTTCTTTGACTTTATAAATGTACGGGCCGTCATGCAATGAAGGTATCGTTTTTGAACCGAATACTTTAGCCTCCATATCTGCAATATATTTCTTTGCATCTAAATTTCCCCAATATGATGTATAATAAGTTGCCCGATTTCCTGATGAATTTTCGAGTGTCGGGTCGGCACCTCTATCAATTAGAAGTTTACACATTGGCATATTATTATACCTAACAGCAAATATTAAGGGTGTATTTAAATTCCTATCCCTATAATTAACATTTGCCCCGAATTCAATCAATAAGCGTGCAATCCGATTACGGTCATATTTAATGGCCCATAACAGTAGAGGGTATTTACCGCTTACATGATTCGGATCTGCACCTTTATTTAGAAATAATTTGGCAATTACAGTTTGATCGTATTTAATGGCATAATATAAACCTGATTTTCCATCGCTAAATTCACAATCATAATCAGGTTTTTCCTTTAAAACTGTAAAAACATATTTATCATCTCCATTTTTTATTGCCTTAATCAGCTCTTTTTCATCTGCGGTATTCGCTTTCATTATCTGAAGCCAAAATAGCAATATCAGGAAAAACCCGAATTTTATGTAGGCTATTTTCATCCGTAATAATTTTAATAAATAGGTTGGATGGAACTCGCATATGAGATTTTCATCCTTTATTGTTTCGTTAAACGATTATGCTCGTTTCATAAAACATCAAATTAGTTGTGCAATATTCGTGCATTCTCAATAAACACCCTCCCGACTTGTTTATCATGATTAATTATTTGATAAAACTCATCCAGGTATTTTATTATTCTCTTTTTCTCACTCTTCTTTAATAATTCAAAATTGTTAAACAAATCATAAATTTCTTTTTTCCTTGAGTTAAAAAGTTGAATATTGGTGTTTATGATTTCGATAGGTTTTTTAAAACCACGATAGACTCTCTCCTGAACAGTTTGGGTTTTTAGTATAGAATTAGGCTTTGCATAATATGCCGACACCATACCGCTCCAATCAAAATCATAAGGGATTGCTATTCCCGGAAGCTTTTGTTCTTCATCCTTTAGAATAATAACATTATGTAATTCATAGGTGGAATAATCGGTATTTCCGATCATGAATTGAAACATATCCATTAAACAGGTATGATATGGATTTAATCTGATTGTGTGAATCTTAACAGAGTCCAATTCTACCCCGTTTAATCTTTTGGCAACGTGCATTTCACGCTCAATAAAGAATGCGAAGCGTTGTATAGAGTCATTTTTTCGATCATTATAAACATAATTAATCATGGCGGGCCTAACTTTAAATGAACTATCCGTCAACAGATTAAATGCTTTATAAATTAGATATTCAATGATGGTATTTTGCTCGTAAACAGCAGCTTTATTACAATGTGTTACAAGTTTAATGGCTTTTTGACCCTCAAAAATAGTATTAGATAATCCATCTTCGGAGAAGCGTAAACGCAAAGGTGTAAAAGCGCAAATATCCGGCATCCTTCTAGAAGTTCCTCTGGTTCTAATTTCAATTTCAAATTCTTTACGATGACTCGTCACATCATCCCATGTCAGTGTAGCAGGGAAATAAGTTTTATCATCCGAATTTGCAAATACTTGATTAAAATCAGCCCGGAGCTTGAGTTGGATCATCGACTCGGATTGAAACAAAGGCAATACAGCACCTGTCTGTGTTTGAGCCGGTAAATTGCCGAATGAAACTAATACTAAACCCAGAATTAGCCCTAACTGCAATAATTCAAATTTCAATTTTTTATGCAGTTTATCTTGTTCCATCATTCACTCCTCATTAATTTTAATGATAATCTATTCAACTTTCACAATCAAAAATACGAATAAGTAAATAAATATAACGATTTTGTAATTTTATATTACTTTCGACGTATCATAATAGGTTGTTGAAATCAGAATTATTATCTTAGTAATTAAATCCTATTTACATGAATAAAATTGATCATACATTAATAATTGAGGCAGAGAACTTCGTTAAAAACTTACTGGATGATAAATTAGCTCGCGAATTTTATTATCATGATTTCAAGCATGCAATGGCTGTTAAAGACTATGTTGAAGTAATCGCTAAAGAATGTAATTTAAATGAAGCTGATATAAATCTATTACGGATAGCTGCACTATTTCATGATACCGGATTTATCAGCTCAGTTGAAAACCATGTTGAGCAGGGCATCGAAATCGTAACGGATTTTTTAAACAATCATTTAATTGATAAGGAGAGTATTAATAATATCACTGAAATTATTATGGCTTCGAAGATGCCACAAAATCCAAAAAACAAACTTTCCGAAATTTTATGTGATGCCGATTTGATGTATATAGCAGAAGACAACTGTTATGAACACATGGAAGCCATGTATGAAGAAGCGGTAATCACTCATGAAGAATACAGTAATCGTAATCTTTTTGATTTGGAGACCATCCGATTTTTTTCAAGACATACTTATTTTACCGATTTCGGGAAAAGGGTACTACAACCTAAAAAAGAGGCAGCAGAAGGGTTAATTATCGAACGGATGAAGAGAAGGGAAGCAAGGAAAGGCAAGAAAGGGATTGTTATTAATGCAGATAAGAAGATAAGCTTTTATTCGAGAGGCGTTGAAACTCTTTTGCGACTTACGGCCCGAAACCAAATCAACTTAAATTCCATTGCCGATCAGAAATCAAACATATTAATTTCTGTAAATGCGATTATTATTTCCATCATCATTACCATGCTGGTGAGAAACGCTTCTGATATATCGCAAAATTTTTACCCCGTGATGATCTTGTTGTTTGTTTGCCTTTCGACCATTATTCTCGCCATCTTATCTACTCGCCCCAATGTCAAATGGGGTAATTTTACCAAAGAGGAAATAAAAGAGAAAAAAGTTGATCTGATTTTTTTTGGTAACTTTATCCATATGGAATATGACGACTATCTTGAATCATTCAAAAGCATGATGGAGAGTGACGAAGATTTATATGCCACAATGATTAAAAACCAATATTCATTAGGGATAATCCTGGCCAAAAAATTCAGATTGCTTAAGTTTGCTTATAACGTCTTTATGATCGGGCTTTGCATCACCGTGATCAGTTTTCTGATCAATCTGTTTTATTCATAAACTAATATCTAGTCCTTATCTTCAAAAGCATAAATATCTTTAATTAAATGATCGTAAGTAGCTTTTACCAGCTTACGTTTTAATTTCAGTGTTTGTGACAATTCTCCGGTAACAGGGGACCACTCATCGGCCACAAGCCTGAATTTTTTGATTTGCTCAGTTGAACCAAGTCGTTTATTTAAATGCGAAACTTCCTTCTGAATTCTTGAAATCAATTCCGGCTTTGAAATTAAATCACTATTTGTATGATAATGGATTTTATGTTTTGCAGCCCAGAAATGCAGGGTATTAAAGCTCGGAGAAATGATTGCACTGGCAAATTTCTGATTTTCGCCCACTACTATCAATTGCTCAATGAATGGTGATTCTTTAAAAATATTTTCAATTACCTGTGGGGCAATATATTTCCCTGAAGATATCTTGAAAATTTCCTTTTTACGATCCGTGATTTTTAAAAATCGGCCTTCAACCATAACTCCTATATCTCCTGTATGAAGCCATCCATCCTTATCTATCACTTCATTGGTTTGCGCTTCATCTTTATAATATCCCATCATGATCCCATCACCTTTTGCAAGGATTTCGCCATCTTCTGCCAATTTAATGGTTACGCCAGGCAATGCGGGCCCAACTGTCCCAAACATTACGTTGTCGGTATTTGTAGGGTCGTTAACGGCAATAACCGGGGATGATTCTGTTAAGCCAAAGCCTTCGTATATGGGCATTTCAGCTGCCCAAAAAATCCGTTGCAATCTGGTTTGCAAAGCGGACCCCCCCGACACGATTAAATTCACACTTCCACCCAACCCTGCTCTCCATTTACTAAAGATTAATTTTCGGGCAATTTTTAATCTCTGATTGTAATACCAACCCTGGTTTTTATGTATATCATAACTTTTACCAATGCGTACTGCCCAGAAAAATAAAAATTTCTTTATTCCGCTCAGGTCCTTTCCTTTGGCTATAATACTATCGTAAACTTTTTCCAATAATCTTGGAACGGTATTAAATACATGAGGTTTTATTTCTTTGATGAACTCCCCTATTTTAGCCAGATTTTCAACATAATAAATACTTACCCCGTTCAATTGGAAATTATAAACCATCATCCGCTCATAAACATGGCATAAAGGAAGGAAGCTTAAAGCCCGATGTGTGTCATTTAGAGGTAACATTTTACCTGTCGTCATTGAGTTACTTAGCAGATTCTTATGCGATAACATCACTCCTTTGGGGTTTCCTGTTGTTCCCGAAGTATAAATGATAGTTAATAAATCTTCGGTTTTTATACCGTCTTTTCTATCCTGAAGCATTTGACCGAATTCATCCCTTTTTCCTTTACCAATCTCAGCTATTTCTTTCCAATTCTTTACACCTTCAATCTGGTTAAAGGTATAAACCTGATCGGCTAAATTTACTTTTATAATGCTTGGCATAAGCTTATCCAATAACAATTTATCTGAAATAAAGAGCATCCTGATTTCAGCATGTTTAAAGATAAATTCATGATCACTATCACTTAAAGTTGGGTATATCGGAACATGAATTGCCCCTACCTGGGCCAGGCTCATATCCATAAAATTCCATTCAGGGCGATTTGTTGTTATGGTCCCTATTTTATCACCTTTGTTAACTCCAAGTGCCAAAAAGCCCAAACTTAAGAGTTCAACCATTTCCAGATAATCCTTTGATGAATAAGTGATCCAGTTAGTATCCACTTTTCTAGCGAAGGCAACTTCTTTATCTGCATAATTTACGCGATAAAGATCCAAAATATCAAAAATTCGTGTCATACTCATAACTTAAAATATCTATAAACTATTAACTAAATTTCAATCTCAACAACTATGTGTTGACCAATTTGAACATACAGGCAACTAATTTGACATTTATTAATCCGGATTGGATATTATAAAATGACGGCATTGCAGGCTTTTTTTTAAATCCTCTATTATGGGCGAAAGTTAATAATATTAATTTGTATTCGATCCTAACCTCATTAAATATTATTTAAAAGTTCTATCCTAAAATTGCCCGATCTTTAGTTTTTTTTTTATAATTTTGAAGGATATAAGTAGAAACTTTAACATTAAATATGATGGATAGATATATAACCATCAAGCCTTGGGAAACAAATGCACCTCATCATCTTGAGTTGTTTGCTAATGATTTGGTTGAGGTTGTCGAAAAACAGCCGAACAAACCTGAATGGAAAGACTGGATATGGTGTCATGACTCCATTAATTCAGGTTGGGTTCCAAAACATCTGATTGCTATCATAGATAACAACACAGGAAAAGCTTTGGATAATTATTCGGCCAAAGAGTTAAGTATTGGCGCAGGTGAAGTCATCACCGGAATTCAGGAGTATTGTGGCTGGGTATGGAGTGTGAATGATGATAGTGGCGAAAAAGGTTGGTTACCCGAAGAAATCTTACTTAAACTCTCAACATAGATCCGGAATCGTATCTTGAGGTGACCGCCAATGCTGGTTGAGCGCAGCCGAAACTACCCTTCGACACCCTTCGACATTTATCCGCCTTTGGCGGAAGCTCGAAGTGACCATCGTTGTTGTTCGTTATCATAATAGAAACCTCGTCAGTTCGAGCCAGTCGAGAACTGAACGTGAGACAAAGAGTAAAAAAACTTCTCGACGTTTATCCGCCTTTGGTGGAAGCTCGAAATGACCTTTGAGATGAAGACCTTTTTGATGGTAGTTGAGCGCAGCCTGAACTACCTATTTAGGAACACAATCCCATCCATGAAGTAAAATATTATCAATTTTTGTTTGGAATAAAAATACTTATGTCGTATGTTTGCGTCATATATCATTAACACAAAAATCATGACTTACGCCAAAACAGATGCTTTTGATTCCGACCTGCAGGATGTTGCCAGAATCGCAAAAGCCTTATCACATCCGGCACGCTTAGCGATCATCAAATACCTCGCTGAATGCAATAAGTGCATCTCCGGTGATATTGCCAATGAATTACCTCTCAGTCGTACAACCGTTTCTCAACACTTACAAGAACTTAAGAGCCTGGGGCTAATTGATGGTGAAATTGATGGAGTTAAAATCTGCTATTGCCTTAATCAAATAAATATCATGGATGCCCGTGATAAAATCCAATCTTTTTTTAAACTTGGATTTCCGGGCTGTAACTGTTAAAATTTTAAAAAAATGCAAACAAACGAAGAAATCAAAAACGAAGTAAAGAAAAAATACGGACAGATTGCCAATCAAAGCAAAGAACAAAACAAACAGAGTTGCTGTGGTTCTGGTGAATCTTGTGGCACTATTGATTATTCAGTATTTTCTGATGATTATTCAAAAATAGAAGGTTATATGCCCGATGCTGACCTTGGATTGGGTTGTGGCTTACCAACAAAATTCGCACTGATCAATGAAGGTGATATAGTACTTGATTTAGGTTCAGGTGCCGGAAACGATTGTTTTGTAGCCCGACAAATCGTTGGTAAAGAGGGCAAAGTAATTGGGCTGGATTTTACCGAAAGCATGATCGAAAAAGCACGGATCAATGCCGACAAATTAGGCTATAAAAATGTTGAATTCCGACTTGGAGAAATTGAAAATATGCCTATTGGAGGCAAGTCAATTGATGTAATTGTAAGCAACTGCGTAATGAATCTGGTTCCGGATAAACAAAAAGCATTTTCCGAAGCCTTTCGGGTATTGGCACCAGGAGGTCATTTCAGTATATCAGATGTTGTTTTAAGAGGAAAACTTCCTGAAAGCTTTGTGAAAGATGCTGAGCTCTGGGCAGGATGTGTTTCAGGGGCGATGCAAATGGATGAATACCTAAATTTGATCGAAGATGCCGGGTTTAGAAATATAAAGGTACAAACCGAAAAAAAAATTGATTTGCCTGATCAGGTTCTTTATGATAATTTTCCTAAAGATTTGGTTGATGAATTCAAGCAATCAAACACCGGAATTTATAGCATTACGGTTTATGCCGAAAAACCATGTTCAGATTGTGGCTGCAGTTGTTGTTGATTTTTCTTAAAATAACCTTGTTTTAAAACGAAATAAACAATGTCAGTAAAGCAAATTTATCCTGTTCTGGGCATGTCGTGTGCCTCCTGTGCTTCGAGTGTTGAGAGTATGCTCAACACTCAGCCCGGCGTGCTGTCTGCCAGCGTTAACTATGCCAATGGTGAAGTTTATATTGAATTTGATGAGAAGATTGTAAAGCTGAATGAAATGCAGGATGCCGTCAAAAAAATCGGTTATGAACTCATCATTCAAAAAGAAGAACCTGAAAAGATTGTAGAAGAAAAAGAAAAGGAAAGGTTTATCAATCTCAGAAAGAAACTGATACTGGCAATATTCCTGACTTTACCCGTCTTCCTAGTTTCTATGTTAGTGATGCCATTATCTCAAATAGATAAATGGGTATTGTTGGCCCTGAGTTTTCCAGTTTTGTTTTATAGTGGTTCAGAATTTTTCGTGAATGCTTTCAACCAAGCCCGTCACCGAAGCACAAATATGGATACACTGGTGGCACTAGGTACCGGAGTGGCATTTACATATAGTGCGGTTGTTACTCTTTTTTCTGAATATTTTATCAATCACCAACTACCAACCTATGTTTATTTTGAATCGGCCACTGTCATCATTTCCTTTATTCTACTTGGGAGGTTTTTAGAAGAAAGAGCTAAAAAACGAGCTTCATCTGCCATTCGCAAATTAATGGATTTACAACCCAAAAAACTGACGGTCATCCGCAATCAACAAGAAATTCAAATCTCTATTAAGGAAGTTATACTTGGTGATATTGTACTGATAAAACCGGGTGAAAAAATTCCGGTAGATGGAATGGTTGATAGTGGCGAATCGTACATCGACGAGAGCATGATCAATGGTGAACCTATGGCTGTATTTAAAAACACAGGAACACAGGTCTTTGCCGGAACCATCAACCAAAAAGGAAGCTTAAAGATTATCGCCAAAAAAATCGGCAAAGAAACCCTGCTTTCGCAAATTATAGAGATGGTGAAAGAAGCCCAAAGAGTGAAGCCACCCATTCAGAAACTAGCTGATAAAATTGCCGGGATTTTTGTTCCAATCGTTTTGGGCATTGCGATTTTAACTTTTGGGCTTTGGTTTTTTTTAGGGCCAGAGCCTTCCATTTCATACGCATTCATCACTACAGTAGCAGTACTAATTATTGCATGCCCCTGTGCACTGGGATTAGCTACTCCAACAGCCTTAATGGTTGGTATTGGTAAAGGGGCGCAAAACGGTATTCTGATCAAAAATGCCGAAAGCCTTGAAATGGCTTACAAAGCCAATATTTTATGCATTGATAAAACAGGCACATTAACAGAAGGGAAGCCTAAAGTAAGTGATCAATTCTGGGTACACGATAACCCGTTTTTAAAAATGGTTCTGATCGAGATTGAAAAAAAATCAGAACATCCACTGGCTGCTGCAATTGTGGCCGACATTAAAACTTCCGATAACCAAGAAATTAAAATTGAAGATTTTCAGAACTACCCTGGCAAAGGTGTGAGTGCCATCATTGAAGGCTCGAAATATTATGTGGGTCGACCTGATCTGATTACAGAAAAAGGAATAAAAACCGACCCCAATATTAATATTAAAATTGACCGTTGGCAGCAGGAAGCCAAGAGTATTGTCCTATTCTCCGACGAACAGAATGTATTGGCTGTTTTGGCCATTACCGACCAGTTAAAAGATGGAACACACAATGCCATTAGAAAACTAAAACTCATGGGAATTGAGCCCATCATGCTAACTGGCGACAATATCAACACGGCCAGTGCCATTGCAAAGCAATCGGGCATTGAACAATTCAAAGCAGGGTTGCTGCCACAAGATAAGGTCAATTTCATCAAAGCCCTTCAGTCTGAAGGAAAAATTGTAGCGATGGCCGGTGATGGCATCAACGATTCAGCTGCTTTGGCCCAAGCTGATATCGGAATTGCAATGGCAAGCGGTTCAGACATTGCTCTTGAAAGTGCCGGAATTACGTTAATGAAATCGGATTTAAACCATTTGATTGGTGCCATACACCTATCGTTTGCAACTGTTAAAACCATCAAACAAAATTTATTTTGGGCATTTTTCTACAACATAATTGCGATCCCTGTTGCTGCAGGAATTTTGTATCCTTTTAGCGGTTTTTTACTCAATCCGATGATTGCCGGAGCAGCCATGGCAATGAGTTCAGTAACGGTGGTGGCAAATAGTTTACGACTGAGAAAAGTGAAGATCTGAGTTATGAATTATTAATTATGAGTTATAAGTTGCTTGATTCTGGTTGCTGGTTGTTAAATTCTACATTCCCATTCTACATTCTGCATTCAACAATTATCATTTATCATTCGATTTTTTTTAAATTTATTCTTTTAAAATCTTTCCGATACGGATGGTAAATATTGAAAATGACTATATTTGATTAAACTAAACCCAGTGGGGTAATGAGAGGTTCTAATCGTCCCAACATTTCATACACACGTTTTTTATGGCCAATTTTACGAATTGAAGGGAAAAGTAATTAACAAAACTAAACCACTATGGATTGAAAATACATAGGTTTGATTTATGAATAGAATTCATTTAGTAAGCATCAAAAAAGAACCTGTCTGCCGCAGGCAAGACAATATTCAATGTTCAAAAAATCAATATTAAAAACAATACAAAAACCTATAATGATATTGGGAATTGGAATCGTCATACTGAGCTTGGTTCCACTGAGCAACGGCGAAGTGTCGATGTGTGGAATTTGGTCCGCCTGGGCGGATGTAATTTGTAATTTTTGTAGAAATTTATAGAACCTAAAGTAGCTGCAATAAAATTGCAGAGTTTTAACCATTATATAGATAATAAAACTATCAATATTTTCCGTGAACATAAACTTTACAAACCATGAAAAAGCAAAATATTAATCCGGAAAATGCCGCCAGACTTCGCCAAATGGCGGAAGAACATTTAAAGCTGCAAAAATCAAAAACAAATAAAATTGTTTCGGAAGCTGCCATGCTGAAACTGATTCACGAACTGGAAGTTCATCAGATTGAACTTGAAATGCAAAATGAAGAACTTGGAATAGCAAAAGAAAAAGCAGAACTGGCAGAAGAAAAATATAAAGAACTTTATGATTTTGCACCCTCCGGCTATCTTTCAATTTCAAAAGAAGGTGAGATCATAGGACTGAATTTTGTTGCCGCCCGAATGCTGGGTAAGGAACGTTCAAATTTGATTAAAAATAAATTTGCTCTATTTATTTCAAAAGAAACTCTTCCGGTTTTTAATCTTTTCCTTCAAAATATTTTTACAAGCAAAAAAAAACAATCCTGAGAAGCAATAATAGCAGCCAAAGGCAATTTACCAATATATGTAAATATTGATGGCATACTAAGTTCGAATGATGAACTATGCCAATTGACGGTAGTAGACTACACTGAAAGAAAATTAACTGAAATTGAGTTAATTAAAGCCAAAGAAAAAGTCGAAGAAAGTGAAGAGCGTTTTGCACTTGTTATAGATGCATCGGAGACAGGTATCTGGGACTGGAATATTGAAACAAATGAAGTATTTTTTTCTGAACAATGGAAAAGACAAATAGGTTACGAAGACCACGAAATCAAAAATGATTTTGGCTCTTGGATCGAACTTCTGCACCCTAACGAAAAGGAAGCCTGCCAGAATGCTGTTCAAACCTACCTGAATAATCCGGTTGAACATTTTATCCTTGAATTCAGATTCCGCCATAAAGATGGAAGCTACCGATGGATTCACAATAAAGCCTCCTCGATAAAAAACAAAGATGGAAATGTTGTCAGAATGTTTGGTGTACATACAGATATTACTGACCACAAACAAGCAGAATTACATATCAAACACCAGAACGAAGAGCTTAAAAAGCTTAACACCACCAAAGACAAATTCTTCTCTATCATTGCCCACGACCTTAAAATTCCATTCAATTCAATTATTGGATTTAGCGAACTTTTGGTTAAGCAAATCAACGAAAAGGATTATGATGGGATAAAGAAATATGCCGGGATTATCCTGCAGTCGTCCCAGCGTGCAATGGAATTGCTGATGAACCTCATGGAGTGGTCACGTTCCCAAACCGGAAGGATCAAGTTTAATCCTGAGCGGTTCGATTTAACGGTATTCATTAACAACATCACACTGCTGTTCGATGATATTGCAGGGCAAAAAACAATAGTAATCAAAAATGAGATTCCCCCCAATGCTCATGTATTTGCCGATCAGGCTATGATAAATACAGTGCTGAGAAACCTGATTTCGAATGCAATTAAATTTACCAAACCGGGTGGAGAGATTATTCTATCGGTGACAGAAGGAAAAAAAGAACTCACGGTCTCAGTAAAAGATAACGGTATCGGAATCCCGAATGACAGAATTAACAAATTGTTTCGGATTGATGAAAACCTCTCTACACAGGGCACTTCCAATGAAGCAGGAACCGGACTGGGTTTACTACTCTGTAAAGAGTTCATTGAAAAGCATAAAGCAAAAATCTGGGTTGAAAGTGAAGAAGGTATGGGCTCAACATTTTATTTCACCTTGCCTCTCAATGCCTAACCGCTGATATAACGCATTGATCGGCAACTTGCACTGTCAGGAAATAACGATGATAATAAAAATTTCTTAAAGTTGACTATCCCAGTGGCAAGCCAAGGAGTACTTGCCCGCGGCAGGCAGGTGGTTACTTGTTAATAAATCATAATATTTTACATTCTAAATTCTTCATTTTAAATTAATCATTCAGGAGTGGATTTTATGAACAGGAATTGCGATTATTGTTCATAATTAAATCCCTACTTTTAACTTTGGAGTTTGATAGATGATAGAATTAAAATCTATTTTTGAAAAACTATTTAATAGAATAATTCTTAATCAGAATAAAATGGGACAACAATACTTAGATCATTCAAAAGCGATTTTAACCTCTAATCGTTCAAATTTTAAAGGAGGAAGCAAAGGTTCAGGGATCATCTCTTTATTTGGGTATCAAAACGAATATGATCTCAGAGAAGGGTATCCCCTATTAACCACTAAGAAGATGGCTACAAGATCTATGTTTCATGAAACAATATGGTTCTTAAGAGGAGATACAAATATTAAATATCTTGAAGACAATAATACCCCTATTTGGAGGCCCGATGCCTTTCAGGGCAATCTTCCCGGGATGCAAAAGGAAGGAATTTTTCCTGATGGTATTGAAAAATACTCTCCTTATTGGGACAAAGCAATGGAAGAATATGGACAGAGAATAAAAGAAGATACGGAGTTTGCACAAAGATGGGGCGATGCCGGACCAATTTATGGTAAACAATGGAGAAGATGGGAATATTTTGATCATGATAAAGGGCAGTTTGTCGAAATAGATCAACTGGCAAAATTGATAAAGGGTCTGAAAAAAAACCCAACCGGAAAAAAACATATTGTTGATTCATGGAATCCAGGTGACACTCCAAAGATGTCTTTACCTCCATGTCATGTTTTGTATCAGGTAACTGCTAATGAAGAAGGCGAGTTAGAATTGCAACTATATCAGAGGAGTTGTGATCAATTTCTGGGTGTTCCTTTTAATATAGCCAGTTATGCCGCACTTACCCAGGTAATTGCTCAAGAAGCAGGGATGGTTCCAAAAACATTCATCCATACTTTTGGAGATTCGCATTTTTATGCCGGTATTGGGAAGAGAACCCAATGGCACCAAGATCATTTCAAAGAACTGCAAAAAAGAATCAGAAATGTTTCTGCAAGAGAAGAATATCTAGAAGTTGCTGACTGGATTAATAAAAATGCTCCCAGCA
Source organism: Bacteroidota bacterium (assembly GCA_018816945.1). Taxonomy (NCBI): domain Bacteria; kingdom Pseudomonadati; phylum Bacteroidota; species Bacteroidota bacterium. The sequence continues at coordinate 82,539 of JAHIVC010000025.1, forward strand.
ACGGCAACGAAGAAAAATATGATCATGTAACTGCCATTCTAGAACAAATGTCGAGAGAACCCAAACCTTTGCCTAAATTACACATTGCAAAAAAACCCTTTGATCAACTAACTATTGATGATTTTGTTGTAGAAGATTATAATCCTCATCCTGCAATCAGAAGGAGTATGGCTGTATAACGAAGTCATGCCGTCTTGCAGTCTTGCAGTCTATCGAATGAATTATTTTCTTTAATTTAGTTCCCATATCAAAACGTGCTACAATGGGAACAATAAAAAATTTCGAAGATCTCGAGATTTGGATGATATCGAGAGAGCTAGTTAATCTAATTTATTCGGACTTGAGAAAATGTCATGACTTTGCATTCAAGGATCAGATCACAAGAGCTGGAATATCTTCAATGAATAACATCGCTGAAGGTTTCTGCAGAAGCAGCGATTCAGAGTTTAAACAGTTCCTCAACATTTCAAAGGGCTCATCAGGAGAGGTAAAAAGTATGTACTACAAGCTGAAGACCAAAATTTTATACCTCAATCAGTTGCAACTGAAAGAAGGGAGCGAATTCAAACCCTGATAAATAAAATAAGTATGTTAATGAAGTACCTGAAGTCAAGCAAATAAAGGACAGCAAGACTGCAAGACACAAGACTGCAAGACTACTTTCCCTTTACGCCTTATATAAATGATAGAAAATATTACAATCAGTATGTACTAACTTTTTATAAATCGAATAATATGGAGGAGTTAGTATTTGCATTTCCTACAGACGAGCTATGGAAATTAATGACTTATAAAAAAAAGGGATTAATAAAGGAAAATAGCGAAATATTAAAAAGGATTGTTCAAAATGGTCAGTTTCTCAGAAGAAGTGAATTAGAAGAAGACCCTTCTTTTAAGCAGATTATTCCATATGCAATTATCTCTAACGGCGACTCATATTATTTATTCAAAAGGAAATCGGGGCAGATAGAAAAAAGACTACACAATAAATACACTTTGGGGGCAGGAGGTCATATGAACCCGGGCATCTCTGCGGAACAGGATGAGCAATATCTGATTGATGAATTAAAAAGAGAATTTTTTGAAGAAGTCAAATTGCAAAATGGATGTTTGATAGAGGATATTGAATTTATTGGCTTTATAAATGATGATACAATTCCGGTTGGAAGGGTTCATATTGGGCTCTTGTATACTATCCGTTTATCAAATAAAGAGGTAACTACTAATGAAACGGATAAAATGATTGCAGATTGGATTGATAAGTCCGGCTTGGATGAATTCTATGAAGAAATGGAAACATGGAGTAAAATAGCATTTGATTTCTATGTTAAATGAAAGAATACACAATTATTAAACTGACGAATTGTGGATAATAAAACCAATCGGGCATAATTTGTGGTATAAAAAGTTGCCGGGACAGTATGATTTAAAGGCTTGTGCAAAAGTGAGGGCAAAAATAGGCTTGTACAAATAAATATCGGTGAACTGTCGATTAAGAAGGATGAATCGTATTTTAAATTATGAATGTTGAATGTTGCCCGCCCTTACCGAACGGAACGATCGGGCGGGAATGTGAATATTGAATTCTAACTCAAAACAAATGTATACTGTCTACTACTATCCACATTTGTAAATAAAATCTTTCATTTTTTTTTGACACAATAAAAAAAGAAACTATCTTTACTTGGCATTGATTATGAAATATTTATGAGTTTTCCCCAAACTCTTTTGATGCATAGGGCAGCGGAAGCCTTATTTTTTAGTAGCTAGACTTCCGGTAATATCGATTAAATATTACATGCCTGTAAATGCTCAAAATACTATTCGGCACACGTAGTGTAAATATTTCGCGATGTAAATATTGGAAGTATCCTGATACGTAAGTTGGTGCATTTCGAAGAACAAAAAGCACTTGCTGGAATCTCGATTTATCACCGGCTTAATTTAAGCTAAGCGATTATTAACCACTTCAGACTCTTAGTCTGAATCGATCGTGTCATCAATTAAATAATTAAATATTCATTAACCACATTAAAAATTAAAAAAATGGACACCATTAAACAAACCAACCAACAGCTTGAATCTTTGCTTAAAAAAGGCAATATTAGTCGTGAAGATTTTCGTAAAATCGACAATATTATTGCATTAATAGGTTCTCAGATCAGAAACAACATTCTGTCAAAATCGGATGTTGCAAAAATCAATTCAAATTTTCCGGAAGATTTTGTTAAAAATACCGTGCAGGGCCACGGTTTAAGCAAACCATTTGGTTATGCCGGTGATTATTTGATGATTGATAAAATTTATACTTATCATAAATCCGATAAACCTGAATATGCCATTTGGGATGAATATTTACATCAGCAATCGGCACCAATCGCGGTGAGAAACCGAAAGGAATATTTCAAAAATGTTATCGAAAAAAAGATGACCGATTACACCACACTAAAATTATTAGATGTGGCAAGTGGCCCTGCACGCGATCTCTACGAAGTTTATTCAAAACTACCTTTAAACAAAACCATTCATACCACTTGTATTGAAATGGACGAAAACGCCATCTTCTTTGCAAAAGGATTGAACCATGAATTTTTGAACAGCATCAAATTTGTCCACAAAAATATTTTCAAACATCGTGAAAGTGAGAAATACGATTTAATATGGTCGGCAGGGCTATTCGATTATTTTAGTGACAAAGCATTTTTGATGGTGCTGGGCAAGTTTAAAGAATGGTTAAAAGTCGGGGGTGAAATCATTATCGGAAACTTTAATGAAGATTATAATCCGAGCCGCGATTATATGGAAATATTCGGCGACTGGTACCTCAATCACCGTACTGAAGAGCAACTGTTTAAACTTGCAATATTTGCAGGATTTAAAGGCCGACAAATCAGGATAGGAAAAGAGCCGGAAAATGTGAATTTGTTTTTGCATATAAGGAATGACTAGCCAAAAATCGACAACCGTATAGAAGACAGATTGATACGTGAATCGTGATTTTTGATGCATGACGGGTGGGTTATGGGTTATGAGTTATGAATTTTAATACCAACTTCTATCTACTAACTCCTGTCTGCTATTTTAAACAATGTTGATAAAAAACGGGCCCTGCTTTTTTAGCTAAAACAAAAAAGAACCTATATTTACATGGCATTGCTAATAAAAGGTTAACTGATACCAGAAACTGGCACTTCAACTTTTTTGTCACTTGACCGGAAAGCTTGCACAAAAACTCCTAATATGCTATTTAAAAAGGCAGCTTAATGTATTATTCAACTTGTAAACTTATTTAGGACCACACATTTTATTTATGACACTTAAGTTTAAAGTTGATTTTATTTTGCTTTTATTCGTAATTAGTTGCACTTCAAAAAATGAAAATAAGGAAAGCAACTTTGCAAACAACATAAGATTCAATCATTTATATGTTGTTATTGATGATTCTACGTACAATCATCTTTTTGAATGTATTCAAATATTGAGTGATTTCTCGTATACTAAAGAACAAACTGTTAATACTGGAGAGAGTGCATGGTCCGGTAAGTATTTATTTGGAAGACATCAATATTTAGAGATATTTAAACCCGAAGGAGATAAGAAAGGAAAATTTGGAGAATTGGGCCTTGGATTCATAACCGACAAATCAGGAACCTTAAATTCCGTTCGAAATACATGGAAAAGAAAAAAAGAAAGGACCTCATATTCAGACAGAGAAATTGTTCGTGAAGGCAGATCTTACCCTTTGTTCCAATTAGCCAGTATAGAACAAAGTGACTCTGTAAGAATATTTTCCTGGCTCATGGAATATCAGAAGGAAGAAATGAAGAGTGTTGGTTTTACCGATCAGGACCATAAAGAGGTGATAAGTTGGAAAGAATATTCTGTTCGGAGAAGGGCAGCAGATTTAAAAGTCATTCCTGATTCTATTAAATTTGAAAAAGCATTCGATAGGGTTACACAGTTATATTTAACACTTACCCAGGATGAGCTTGACAGTTTGAAAAAGTCTCTGCTATATTTTGGATTTACTGAAAAAGGAAACAGTTTGATTAGTCAGGATATTACGATTAATTATAAAATTTCTCACCATAAAGTATTTGTACTGAATCAGATACACTTTAAGATCACAGGCTCACTGAAAGAGGGGATATATCGATATGAAAATTTGGAATTTAGGATTAACGAACATGATGCAAGCCTAAAATTTTTGTATAATTGCGATTAAATAAATAATTAAAAAACAATGAAAAAAAAATTCATCCTTCCTTTAATCATGCTACTCTGCTGTAACTTGGGCCATGGCCAGGTTTCACAATCAGAAAACAACATTAGCGACAAAGAAAATGTTTTAACTGCCAAGCAGAAGAAATTGGTTTACGAAAACTTAAAAAATTTCCACGATCAAACTCAGGTTTCATTTGCCGTTATTAAAAATGGGGCAGTCGGTTTTTATGGGGTAAAACGAGAAAATGATCTACTTTCTGATAGTCCTAATGCCGATAAAGTATTTGAGATTGGATCGATCACAAAGGTCTTCACTTCTACCCTATTGGCCAATTTTGTTCTGGACGGAAAGCTTGAGGCAGATGATAAAATTAATGATTACCTCAAAATAAAATTGAAGGATGGTATTCAAATTTCATTCAAACAACTGGCCAATCACACTTCAGGCTTGGCCCGTATGCCTTCCAACTTTAATTTTGCGGCTGCACTCAGTCCGGATAACCCCTATAAAAATTTCGATGAAAAAATGTTGGAATGGTATCTTACTCAAGCATTGAAACTTGAATATGCTCAAGGAACCAAATCAGAATATTCAAACCTAGGCGTAGGTTTATTGTCGTACACCTTATGCAAAATTGTTGATACCGATTTCCAAAGCCTTTTAAAATCATACATTTTTTCGAAATACAAAATGGCCAGCAGCACCACCATTCGTGATGAAATTGCCGAAAAATTAGTTATTGGGCGCGATAGTATCGGAAAAGAAACCTCCAATTGGGATTTAAATGCCATGGCAGGTGCAGGAGCAATCTTATCGTCGGTCGAGGATTTATCAAAATTTGCCTTGGCACAATTTGATATTGCCAATAAAGAACTTGCCCTTACAAGAGTGAAAACTTTTGCCGACCCGGGAAGTATGGATGTATGCCTGGGATGGTTTATAAATAAAAGTAAATCGGGTTCGGAATGGTACTTTCACAATGGTGGCACAGGCGGTTACCGTTCGGCAATGGCTCTTGATATAAACAAAAAAAATGGGATCATTATTCTCTCTAATGTTTCATCTTTTCACCCAAATTCAAGAAAAATAGACGAGTTATGCTTTGCTCTAATGAAAACACTCGATGTAAAATAATACAGCGGCAATCTTCTTTCAACTTAAGTCAAGAAATATTGAAAGTAAGGTCAATCTTTAAATAATTCTTAAAAATATTTGGAATTTAAAAATTATATTTAGACATTTGTCTAAATATCTAAATTAATGAATTCCCTATTTAAGGCTTTAAACGACAAAACCCGCCGCGAAATTCTGGAAATGCTTAAGGGGGCTGATATGACCGCAGGTGATATTGCCAACAAATTTGAAATGACAAAACCCAGTATTTCGCATCATCTCTCTATTCTAAAACAAGCCAATTTAGTAATCGACCTCAGAAAAGGTCAATTTATTTATTATTCACTGAATACAACTATTATGGACGATATTGCAAAATGGTTTATTCAATTTAAAACTAATTAATAAAAA
>JAHIVC010000026.1 GCA_018816945.1 Bacteroidota bacterium
ACAAAATATAGAATATCAGATATTTCTACAAAAACATTACCTGTTGAATCTGGAAAAATAGGAACACCTGTACAGATTACAATAATAATTGTTGAAGGATCAGGAAGCCCTGTTCCACTTGTATTAAACTATGGTTCAGAAAAGGAAACATTAAAAGTAATTAACGGTGTTTATACTATTAAACGATATTTCGAAGCAGGAACTTACAGCATATGTGCTGAATTAATCCAATGAGGGTATTATGACCATAGTACATTTTATGGATTTTACACAGTCAAAAAACTGCTATTATGATGGCCAATATCCTAAGATAGCGGCTGAATGGATGCGTTATAAACCAGACTGCCAAATACAAACGGCATATGGTAATTATTTCAGGATGCGTATTAAATCCGCTGATATAATGTATAATGAATTAGCTAAAACGATAAGTTCGTATGAAGCCGTATTATTCACTAACAAAGCATATAACCGGTCTTTTAATTGTTCTATCGCCAAATTCACAATGAAAAGTGTTATTGATAGGCTTATTAAGAATTACCCTGATAAAGTTAGATTAGCTGAAACTTGCGGTACTGTTCCGAAATATCCCTTAAAAATAGATTCATTGGAAAGTAGTATTGCTGGCACTAAAATCCAATTAAAAATAAATGTTAGTGGTGATATCCTGGGGAAAGCCCGTATAGTATGGGGATCGTTGGCAAACAGTGAAATAGTCACGATTAATCCTGCTGAAATAAAATCAGTGACCTACAAAAAATCGATGTCCCCAGGGGAGCATACAATTTGTGTATCAGAGGTAACTTGAATGGGTCTAATTGATATTGATGATCGGGATATAATAAATAATAATTATTATACCCTAACCACTCCAGAACAGCTTAAAACCTGGTTAGGACAAATAAAAGCAGAAAATTTATTAGCCAGAGTTAATAATTTGGGAGAAGGTCGATTTAAACTTGATTTGCCTGTTATAATTTGTACTGCCGGAGATGTTACAGCTTACTTTCAAGTCCCATTCATGCATGTTTTTGAAAAAATGGAGATAAAGCATGTCAATAGTGCCGAGGTTAATTCTACCGATGCATTATCATATTACATCGAGCATAAACAAAATCCAAATTTATGGTTGCGATTTTTAGCAGTAGAAAACTCTATCGGTTCAGACATTGTGGATGAGTATGCTAATTTCAGACATGAGAGGGGGCAGTATCGATTAATTACCAATACCACAAATACGGATAAATTGTATGTGGCAATTTACATAAAAGTGACAGGTGATTAATTTGCCGATTTATAGGCGTGAAAACGGTAAACTTGAATCAGTACCGGGCAACTATGCTATACTTGATGAAAACGGATTGATGCCTGAAAACACTATCCCTTTATCAGGAATTAAATATTTTAACCATAACGGTGATGTAACTAATTTTCTGGATATTCCTTTGTTAGGAAACGGGAGTGCGACAGAAAACATCGCAGAACATAAAATGGATTTAGATTCTGGAGCTATAACCGGATATGCTGCTTATCAATCCAAAAACGTGCTTCCTATTTCAAATTTGAAAGCGTCATTTAAAATAACTGATTTTTTACCACAAACTTTGGGACAATTAAAACTTTTTAATTTTGGGATATATTCCGCCGTTGAGAATTTACCAGACGGAATTTATTTTAGCTATAATGCTGATATCCCTGCGGGCGTATTATGGATTAAATCCGGGGTGAACAATGAAACCCAGGGGATGAGTATATCGGATGACGATGTATTCCATTTTATAACGAATGGTGTTTCACATAAAATATATCAGAACAGAACACTTGTAAAAACTTCAAATCTGAGTTTAACAGGTAATTTTTATGTAGGTGCATATGTAAAGGTACCATGGCCGGGGGCTTTCATTACAGATTCAATGAAAGTAAGTATTGATTATATAAACATAGAAACAATGGAGTAGTAAATATGGTATTTAAATTTGATATAGGTGATACGGTCGAAGTAATTTATTCGCCTGGAGTTTATCATATTGTCAATGATCGATATGTCGATGGTTTG